>NZ_JBHILT010000058.1:0-3707 GCF_042193405.1 Bartonella sp. TT110JLCBS | reverse complement strand
GACGATAAACATCTCGCTTTACTGGTATCGGTCCTCCGGTCTTAACCCGAATATAATGACGTGTCATCAAAATACCTTTCAGTAAAAATTATTACTATTGATATTATATAGTTTGTGTAGTATAGTACTCAAATGGTATTCATTCATAAAACGATAGAATTTGATACTTGGCTTAAGAAACTTAAAGATAAAAGCGTTAAGGCTATTATTCTTCAACGTATTGTCCGCTTAAAACAGGGTCTTTTCGGTGATGTTAAATTCTTTAATGGCATAGGTGAATTACGTATCCATTATGGTGCTGGTTACCGAATTTATTTTACCCAAAAAGGCTCTGATTTTATCCTTTTGTTATGTGGTGGAGATAAATCAACGCAGAAAAAAGATATTGAACAAGCATTAAAGTTAAAAGAGGAGTACAGTGATGAAAATAACCCCCTTTAAACCAGAAGAATATCTTGAAGACATTGAGGTACAACAAGCATTTCTTAATGAAGCCTTTAAAACCGGTGATGCCTCTCATATAGCAGATGCCCTTGGTATTGTTGCACGTGCTCAAAATATGAGTGCCTTAGCAAAAGAAACCAATCGCGAACGCAGTGGATTATACCGCTCTTTAAGTAAGACTGGTGACCCTAAACTTTCTACCTTAGTCGCTGTCTTATCGGCCCTTAATTTGCAACTCTCTGTACAGTCTTCTACTTCATAAACTGAGAGGGAGTTAATAAATCTCTCCCCTCAATTTCAGTGATTGGTTACAAATTCAACGACTATACTTGCTTGACCAGCTTGTACTGTCTTATCAGCTTTAGCATAGAGAGTGACCTCTTTATCATAAGGGACAAATTCCTTCTGATTGGTGGGCTTAACCTCTTTTACTGCCTGTTGTTTGATTTCTACTTCACCAAACTCAGTCCCTCCAGCAGTGCTGCCTATTTTTACCTTCGCTTCTGAAAATGCCGTCTTAACAAACACTTTAATTGAAGTAATCAAAGCACCACGAGGTAGCGTACCTATTCTCATAGCGTTTTCTTTATCTTCATAGCTAAAATTAAGCCGCAAAAAGCTTACCTGCTGGGTATGAAGATTTCTCCCTTGCAAGGGCTGTGGTAAATAATCTGCCATGTCTTATCCCCTCAATGATTTGTCACGAATTGCACAACCACAATACATTCACCAGCCGCAGTTGTTTTATCCCGTGTTGCATAAAGGGTCATCTCCTTATCATCTGCAACAAAAGACTTTTGATCTGTTGGCGTAAAATCTTGCGTGCCTTGGGCTTTGATGTCTTTTTCACTGAACTCATTGCCGCCATAGGTGCTGCCTATCTTTAATTTTGCCTCAGAAAACGCGGTCTTGACAAAAGCTTTAATCGAAGTGATCAAAGCGCCACGAGGCAAAATTCCGATTTTTTCCGTAAGATGCTTATCTTTATGCGAGATATTCAAACGTAAGAAACTCACCTGTTGGGTGTGAAGATTTCTTCCCTGTAATGGAGGTGGTAATTGATCTGCCATGTCTTGTTTCCTCCCTATGATTAATTATCAGGTTCACCACTATAGGTGGGGATAACAATCGTTCCAAAATCTTGCGCTGCTTGAGAGCTATTTGGAAATTTGAAACGGGTTTTCTTCATGCCAATCAGTGTTTTCGCAGACAAACCATAGTAACGTTGATAGTCGAAATGCTCTTCCACCAATTTATAGCGATTGACATTGCGATTATTTCCAAAAGCCATAACGATACTTTGTGCTCCAAGAAAAACAGCACGACGCACACTTTTTTTCGCTGTATGATCGGTAGATTTAACCCCATGGGTGACATGTTCAGATTCACGTAAAATCACACCATTATACATGCCTAAAGAACCATCAAAGATTGGGTTTTTCGCACGAGAGCCTGTGTAAGCAGCTTTCTGAATATCAAGCCACTGACCAGTCTCTGTATTGGTACGCAATTGCATCACTTGTGTTGGATGCAAATAGAGAACATAAACACTCTCCCCATTCACACGTACTGGTCGAATTTTGGGATTAGCAAGTTTCGCCATTTTTACAGCTTCGTCAATAAGCTTTAAACTAAAGCTGTGTTTTGGCGCTTCACTTAGCTCTTCATCCTTGGTTTTACCATCTGGACGGATAATTCGCTTACTACTTGGTGCAAGAGGTTCATTAAATCCATAATGCACATTCTCGATATCTATCATCCGATCTTCAAAAGAGATTGTCCTTGCTGTATATCCGCAAGCTTGAATGAAAAACATCAAGCTTAAGCGATCTGCATACCAATCAACTAAGCCATCTTTTGCTTCGTCGCGCAAATCAAACGTTGTACGTTGTTGCGCTATACTACCTTCATTTTCTACACGAACTGCATGCGAAAGTTCGTCAATATATAGTCTGTCATGAAGGAATTGTAATGCCTCTTCATTCCCCTCAAGCGTCTGTCCTGAGGTAACACCCCGTCCCAAAAGCTGTGTACGTAAGCTAAATGTAACACAATCCCCTCTGCCTTTCTGTGTTTCGGTTTTAAGTTGAATAATGCTGTTTGAACCCTTGCCTATAAGGGGGGCAATAGGTATCGCCTTTGAAACTTCTGTATTTAATAATTTTGACCACGTGCTTATCGCATGAGGATCATCTGCTCTAACTGTTGTTAATGCCATTGATTTTACCTTTCTTTGCTGTAAAAAAACCGGCTTAAAAGCCGGACCATAACCCTGCATAAAACAGACTAATTTCTATAAAAATGCACTCTTAATACCCGTTACCAGCACCATGCAATTGCCGAAAAATTGCTTTATTTTTCGGATTTGATATCCAAGCGTCAAATTCTTCTTCTGACATCCCATCAATGCTTGCTAAAGTGATTGGTCCAACACTGCCCCCTCCTCCAGATGCTGTTAAGGTTCTCGCAGAATTCTGCCGGCTTTGAAGTTCTGCTACTTGATTATTCGCTTGAACCCCTTGGTTCTGATAGCCAAGGTTTTGCGCTATCCTATAAAGCTCTTCTGCTGGATTACCCCCCTTTTGGGCGCAAGTCGCTACAATCGTACGCAATTCATCCCCTATAATCGCATCTATCGTGCTCCGTTGCGCATAAGTCGGATAAACAGATGACCAAGCACTTAATTGCTTTGCACGCGTCTCATAAAGATAATCCGCCGCCGCATCAAAATCACTGTATTTATCTTTAATTGATGTAACAGAACTTTCTAAAAACTGGTTCAAATGATCATTAAATTCGTGGGATTCAATGGCTTGCCTTTGAACATCCTGTTGTGCCCTAATATACGCATCTTGCTTTTGAATCTTATCTAACATCCACGTTAATACGCTAATTGGGTCCTCACGTAGGTCTGGGGGCGCACCTTCTCCTTCAACCATTGGTGGCTGGGCTTGAGATTCATAAAACTTGACAAGCGCTTCACGGGCTTGTTGAGCTTGTTGTTCTGCACGTTGCCGATCTATAGGAACGATTTCTGAAGGCTTTTCAACGGGCTCTGCAACCGGTTCTGGAGGTGTCGCATCATTATTCTCAACCGTCTCGACCTCATAATCGTTCTCAAAAGAGCTCTCATCATCAAATACCGGTGCTCCAACTCTGTAATCTTCATTCATAGCTTCATTCATAGCTTCGTTCATTTCTGCATTCATTCTCTAACCTCTCTCAAATGCTTCTTCCTCTGTATGTTGCCGCTCTTTCACGCA
>NZ_JBHILT010000057.1:0-3714 GCF_042193405.1 Bartonella sp. TT110JLCBS | reverse complement strand
GCGCAAGTAAAAGCATGGGTTTACGGTGGGAATATTCCGAAAAGCGTTCTCAATTACGAACCTCTTATAGACGAGATTAACAGAGAGATCAAAAAATTATCAAAAGCCGCAGGAAATGAACATGTTTACAGATAAGCAAATAAGAGCCTTGTTTGGCATTATAACTTTTATATTTTTATGTTTTTTAGGAATTAAAAAAAATCCCTACTTTATCCAAAGTATTTTGATATTTGCATCTTTTGGTTTGATAATAATAACAAATATTTTTGTAATTTTATGCAATTCTCATATTCCTTTTGAATTGCAAAATAATCCAAAATATAAAGATGATGATACAACGGGTTGGGTGAAACTAACACGTGATTTACAACAGTATATGCACAGACTTTTAAATATAATAATTTTAGCGCTTGTCGTTTTAATTTTTCCAAATAGTTATAAAGAAACGGTTTCTTTGCCTGTCACTTCTAAGCACGTGGAACACCAGTTTTCTTTTTCATTGGATACCGTATTTGGGTACTTAGACATTGTACTTTGGTACTATTTTTTATGCTGTGTATTGTTTCTTATGTTTCGTACACGCAATTTAATAAACATATCCATCTACATACTACAGTCTTGTACTAAAAAGCCATAGTAAAATCTCCGATTTATAAGACTTTTTTGGTTAATCGGTATTGTATCTTCTTAACATCGATTGATGAAATCAACAAAACATCAAAAAACACCTAAAAAGGCACGTAACGATGACTCATATCTGCTCACCATTAAGATATCCAGGCGGCAAGGCTATACTTTATGGAAAAGTCAAAGAAATTTTTGAAAAAAACACAATATCATTTCTCAAAGCAGCTTGATTGCATGAATAGGAGTTTTAATCACATGCTTACACTATTTGGCAAAACTTTACGCAAAATTCGCCTTGATCGCTTTGAACGGCTCTTAGATATGGCTGATAAACTAGGCATATCTGTAGCATTTTTATCTTCTGTTGAGATTGGCAAGAAATCTGTTCCAGTAGGAATGGAAGAAAAGATCATAAAGCTGTACGCTTTAGATCAAAACATGGCTTCTCTTTTAAGAAAAGAGGCTGATATTTGCCGAAAGAATTTTATAATGAATTCTTCTGATCCACTTAACCATAAAATGGCTAACACGTTTTGTAGAACTTTTAAGCACCTTTCACAACAAGAGCTAACAGAGTTTAAGTAATTTATGGTGAGAATGGAAAAAAACGCTGCTTGAAAAATAAAATCCCTTGATCTCCTTATCTTATACGTACACCACAAAACGTAATGTTATATGTTAATAATTAATAATATATCATTGAAATAATTGAAAAAATAATAAAATTATGCTAAGATTTTTTTACATATTTAAATACAAATTTAAGGTAACTGAAATATGCTAAATAAAGTGACGTTAATCGGGCGCCTTGGTGCTAATCCCGAAAGCAAAACAATGAATTCTGGAGCTGAAATAGTCAATTTTAGTATAGCAACTTCTGAAAGCTATACTGATAAAAAGACCAATCAAAAAATAGATAAAACGGAATGGCACTCCATTGTGGTTTTTAATCCACATTTAGCAAAAATTGCTCTTCAGTATCTCAGTAAAGGTTCAAAGGTTTACATAGAAGGCAAATTACAAACACGTAAATGGCAAGATAAAAATGGTCATGACCGTTACACAACAGAGATTGTCTTACCACAATTCAAAGGCGAGTTGTATTTGCTTGATGCCAAAAAAGAGCAATCGGCATTCCCTTCACCCATTACTTCTCAAAATTATGCTATCGCTTCAGGTGCTACTGATCATGGCACATCTCTTAACGATAGCATGCCATTCTGATTGAAAAAATATGGCTAAAAGAAAAAAACATGCAAAATGTGGACGTCCTCGTATTAATGGATGTCTCAGAGAACCCAATGGTCGTATCTCGCGAGTAAAAATACCGCGTGAACCGATTGATAAATTGGCAATTGAAATGCGTGCCAAGCGATTTGGCTTAACCATAGAAGATGCTAAAAATCCGCTTTCCGCTACTTATATCGGACGGCTTTATCTGCAAGGTGTAATTAATCAAGATCAGTATGATGCTGCACAAAAATATCTTGAAGTGAGAAATAATTACCTATGTGCAAAAGGATTGCCTAATGCAATTTATGATAACTTTACTCCTTCATCAAATGAGGAGGCACAAAAACGGTGGATTGAAAGAGCAACTCATTGTTATGAAGTGACGAAAGAGGCTATCAAAGAAGCACAACACCTCTATAGACAGTATAATCTTTATGCTGCATTACAATATCTTGTTATAGAAGATCAATCGCTAACACATCTTGTTAGTTCTTTGCGTATTGTTCTTAATGCGCTTCATAAGCACTTTAGCCGTTAAAAAAGAATTGACATCAGATGAAAAATCATTAAAATGTGTATATATTTACACATCATGAGTTTAGGGAATGGAACAAGATAGCCGAAAAATCATTGCAAAATTAAAGCGTGATGGCTTTGAACTTGTCAAAGTAAAAGGTTCTCATCATAAATTAAAAAAAGATGGTAAGGTTGTTATTGTTCCACATCCTAAAAAAAATCTTCCGATTGGTACAGCACGTTCTATCGCACAACAAGCAGGTTGGTTAAAAAAAGGAGAAGAAAAATGAAAAGATTTTTTGCTCTTGTTCATAAAGATGAAGATTCTGCTTTTGGTGTTCAGTTTCCTGATTTTGAGGGACTTTTTTCTGCTGCTGATGAGGAAGAAAATTTAATCGCAAACGCAACAGAAGCACTTCAACTTTATTGCGAAGATATAGATACAGTGCCTATTCCTTCAAAATTTGAGGAAGTCATCCAACGGGAATCTGTCAAAACAGCTTTGTCAGAAGGAGCTTTTTTAATACAAGTTCCCTTTATTGAAAATGATGCAGAAGTGGTACGTACGAATATATCTATTGAAAGAGGTCTCTTACGTGCAATTGATGATTGTGCACAAGCAAGAGGCTTAACGAGATCTGCTTTTTTGGCAACAGCAGCGCGTCACGAGCTTAATATTTAGATTTTCTTCTTTTTTGGCTGTGTCAATACACATACCATTTTGTTTCTAAAAACACTATGTTTAGGTAAAAAAATAAAAAAAATACAAAATATAGATTTTTTCTATTGACAATGTGTAAAAAATTTTATTTAATGGCAGTACGGCACTAGTCGTATTGTATCTAAAATTCAAAAATATTCCCTAAAATTTGGTAAAATATCAAGCCTTTAAGATGGCTTAACGCACTGTTTTTATTGATAAAATAGGATAACCTATTTTGCACATATCAAAAATCATTAAGTGACTAATGATGTCATTAATTATGACGCAAAAGGAGCGAAGATGAAAGCTGTCATCACTAAGCCAATGTGTGTTGTTGGCGATAATAAAAGCACTGTTCGTTTTGAAACTTCAACTCCCAATAACCCATTTGTTGAGGTATCCAATCAAGTCTATGCTCGTCTCAAGCGTGCAAATGCTGCTAAACCCTTTGTTGATGTTAAAACAAAAATAAAGCCCGACAAGGGAGTTGAACAAATTAAGCAAATAGAAAAAGAACCCAACCAAATATCATCTGAAACAGTAACAGAGGAAACCTCTCTCGAAAAGCCTAAAGCATCTAAAGTTTCCAAGCCATCAACACCTACCCCAAAAAAGGCTTAGAAGTTGAAATTAAT
>NZ_JBHILT010000056.1:0-3741 GCF_042193405.1 Bartonella sp. TT110JLCBS | reverse complement strand
TTTTTTAACAATCTGCGCATCGCCCTGTCTGATACGGTTGGCAAATCGTTGGCGGAAGAAATCGGTACCGCCAAGGCAGAAGGCAAAATAGACACGGTCACACAGATCGTTGCCCACGCCGGTCTTGGCTGTTTAAAAGGCGCGGTTGCGAGCGGTGCTTGCACAGCCGGTGCTGTGGGGGGTGCTGTGGGCGAAGCCACCGCTATGCTCCAGTTTAAACTGTCGACCAAAAATTTTATACAAAAAGAAATAGCAGCATTGGATGGTCGTGTTCCAACGGCAGAAGAACAAGCGCGTATCAATGCAAAGATTGAAGCACAGTTTTCTGATTTTAATGATCATGCCATTGATATCGCGCGCATAGCGGGGGGCTTTGCTGCTGCCCTTGCTGGTGGTGATGTCAATACTGGCGCTGATGCCGCAGGTAATGCTGCCGAAAATAATTTTCTTCCTGCGGTAGCAGCTGCTGTAGCGTTCATTGTGTCGCTTACGCCACAAGAGTTGGCAGCTCTGTCTCTTTTTATGGCTGGTGGAGCAACTATTGTTCAATCTCCTAACAATAGAACCGCTATAGCTGATTTCCTTACCTATTGGTTTGCATCGAAAAATTCTGCAGAAGATAGCGAAAAAACAAATCAAAACTCACAAGAAGAAAAAAATAAAGATTCTCAGAAAGAAAGTAAAAATAAGAAAAAAAACGGAAACAATAAAGAACCACAAAACAATAATGATGGAAAGGGTAACATACTTGAACAAGTCAGGAAGCATCATGATAAAAAACGCGATGAGAAAAAACAAGAATTAAAGGATGAAGGATGTATAGTATGCGAGACAGAAATAGTATTCAAAACTAAGACGGATAAGGGGGTAGTAAAATCTCGTGCGGATATTGTTTATATAGAGAATGGTAAAATAAAAATTGGCGAGGTAAAAACGGGGAAGAATTCTAAATTAAGTGAACAACAAAAGATTTTAAAAGAGGCATATAAAGAAGGAAATGCTGAGTCCACAAAAGGAAAATTTATAAAATTTTTTAAAGAGAACAAAGAGTTCTTAGAGAAATATCAAGAATCGTTCAAAGATTTTAAAGGAAGTGATAAAGAATTAAACGAGGCTAGCAAAGAATGGATTAAAGGACAATTGAATAATAAGTTAGACAAAACTGACGTTAACGTTTTTCATTATCCAGGACTTTTTGAATGAAAGTGAATAGCGATGCGAACTAAAGACGTGACAGAGATTTTAAAAACGCTTGGCTGGGAGACGAAAGATCAACTATTATTTACAGTGGTAGAACAGTATTAGCGTGAATAAACTGCGACTTATGGAGAATAATCTATGAACTTTTCGTTAAAAAAAATACATCGCCCTGATATTATTTATGTGGAGAAAGGTGTATTAAAAGTTATTGATATAAAAACTGGTAATTTTCAATTAACAGAATGTCAAAAAGATTTTGAAATAGCGTATAAAACAGGAGATGCAAAACCTTTTGGGAAAATTATGAAACGCTATCTGGGCGAAAATAAGGAACAGCTTAATAAATACCAAGAAGATTTGAAAAAATTTGAAGGAGATGCAGAGCTTCTGAAAGAGTTTAGAGACAATTGGAGTGAAAATCAAATAAACAAAGAGTGGAATAGAATAATTCCTTATACAGTTAGCTGTTATCCGGCGGTTGGAGAAGAGTGAAACATTATGCAAACTAAAGATGCAGCAGAAATATTAAAAAGTCTGGGCTGTGAGCTCTATCGTGATGAAGTAGGCGATACATTTGCCTATTATTATCTTCCGGATCGCATTGTGGATTTGAGCTATGGTGTGAAACATGAAACGGATGGTGAAAAATTTTGGTTATTAGCTAGTCTCACAACTGCTTCTTATAGTCTTGCTTGTGAATATTCTAGGGGGCAAAAGTCACGGTATGGATATATACTCTATCCAGAAATAGGTGATTTCGGGGTTACGGTACCGGATCTTTCAGAAAGTCATATTGAATCTGCTTTAAACAAAGTCATTACTTGGGCGCAAGCACAAGATATTGAAAAAAAATTACATGAAGAAGCTGCTAATCATTCTCTTGTTGCAAAGGCTCTTCTCGGCGAGATAGAAGCTTTAAGGAGTTATGAGTCTACGCCCAAAATAAACGTATCAGAATTTTCTGATTATAAAATAATGACGTGGAATGAACGCTTGCTTCTTTTTGCACAGGTCTATAAAAATGGGGAATTAGACGATATTCTAACGCGCAATAAGCCAAAACAGCGCTCGATAAATCTCATCGCAGCAAGTCGCATCCTCAAAACGCGAGGATGGATTGCTATGGAACCTGAGAGAATGTTTCTCTCTTTGCCAGACCGTTTTATTCAATTTGATTTTGGCTTTATACGTCTTCATGATAATTACAATGTTCGTCTTGAAGCTGAAATATCTAATGAAGAGATTTCTGTAGCTTGCAAATATATTCACTATAGGAGAGAATATAATTGGATACGACCTACGGATATTTATAAGTCTTTTAACACGATTGGAGGAGGTTTTTTTAGTGGTTTTGGCAAGGAAATTGATATTTGTGTAGAGGAATTGAATGAGCAAGAGTTAACAAAAGTCTCTGAGCGGATAATACAGTGGGCACGCGCCCAAGATTTACAAGCATCAATAGAAAGCAAAACACGTGTTCAAAAGTATAGCTACAATATAGATATAGTCTGGCATTTGGCTTGTTTAGCGTTGACAGGTCGAATTGATATCCTGAAATCTTATAAAAATTTTTTAGAAGCTGGTACGATTTCTGAACATTTGGATGATGATGAAGTAGAAAAATATGTTAACCATGCCGTTGAATTTGCTGAAGAACATCTGAAAATCCTTAATGAGCGAGAAGCAGCAGAAGCACATCTTGGTCCGAAAGCTTTGATTACTTTCAATAAGGTTGCTGAGCAATTAAAAGAAATGGGTTGGACAGTTTATCGTGATAAAAACTATGATCGTAATACCTATTTTATCAGTAAAGACCGTATCATCAATATAATGTACAGTCTTCAAAGTGATGAAGAAGAGCCAATTGTTGCATTTAAGGCTTCCCTTTCAACACTTGGCTTTTCCACTGCTCATAGAGAGATTTTCTATAATATGCCTCAATATATAGCCCTCAAAGAAGCAGAAGAAGTTTATACAGTTTCTAGTACTGAATTGGATAGAGGCAAGCTAAAGGAGATTTGTACAGATATACTTGAATGGGCAGATCGGCAAAATGTCAATCAAATCATTTATGATTATGCGGCTTTTTCCCCAGACAGTGAACTTGATCTTGTAGCGCGTCACCTTATTGCGCTTGTTTTGATTGGGGATATTGAAAAGCTCAAATCTTACAAGGAGAATTTTAGAAAAGGAAATCCTTTAGGTTTTGTGGAAGAAATCTCAAAATATAGAATTGATAATCTCCTCACTCTTGCACGGGGTTATCGAGCAGGTTTTCCTAAAAATGCTCCGATTTTAAGCTTGGATCCGCAAACAGCATCTGTTGCTTCCAAAACTATTGCTGTTGAGGCGACAGAGGAAGCGGATGAAGTGGATGACACTGATGATCATCTCACCATGGAAAGTGCTCATGCACTTTTAAAAAGCTTAGGCTGGTCAACCGAGAAAATCAATGAGAATGACCATATGGCAAGCTATCAATTGGCTGATCGTGAAGTAGATATTCTTTATAACGACGAAATTGCCAAAGACTACCCGCAA
>NZ_JBHILT010000055.1:0-3749 GCF_042193405.1 Bartonella sp. TT110JLCBS | reverse complement strand
ATGCTTAATAAAGTGATTTTAATTGGTCATTTAGGTGCCAATCCAGAAAGCAAAACAATGTCATCTGGTATCGAGGTGGTCAATTTTCGAATGGCAACGTCTGAGAGCTATACAGACAAGGCAACCAATAAGAGAATAGACAAAACCGAATGGCATTCCATTGTGGTGTTTAATCCACATCTTGCAAAAATAGCACTTCAATATCTCAATAAAGGCAGCAAAGTTTATATCGAGGGGCGACTACAAACCCGTAAATGGCAAGATAAAAACGGTGTTGATCGCTATGTAACAGAAGTCATATTGCCTCAGTACAAAGGCGAGTTAAAGCTTTTAGATGGCAAAAATGATGATAATCAAGATCAGTCATCTGCTTATGACAGAAGCATTTACAGACCTCTTGATACACCCCATACCGTTATGAATGACAGTGTTCCTTTTTAAACAGAAGGTGCTTTAATGGATAGTAAAAAGAAGCCTAGGGTTAGTACAGAAGAATCTGAACCCGTTTATATGCTTACAGAGAATGATATAGAGCTGTTAAGAGATTGTATGTCATCTACATCAATGAGTTATTACAGTATAGTGATGGGTGCTTTATTGAGTACACTTTTCATTCTGCTCTTAAAACTTTCTTGGGATCAAAGTCACTTAAAACTTAAGTTAGGTGTTGCTGCTGTAATATGCATTTTAGTGGTTTTATTGTTCTTTTTAAATCGAATTTCATGGTCAAGATCAGAGAGAATTTGGCAAGATATTAAACAGACATCTGAGGACATAAGTGAAAAAAAATAAAAAGAGGGGACGCCCTAAAATAGCAGGGCAGGTAAGAGAACCAAACGGACGTATATCACGTGCAAAAGCACCGCGTGAAGCCGTTGATAAATTGGCAATAGAAATGCGTGCAAAACGCTTTGGTTTAACGCTACAAGAGGCAAAAAATCCACTTTCTGGTACCTATATAGGGCGGCTTTGTTTAAAAGGCGTGATTACTCAAGAGCAATACGACACCGCCCAGCAATATCTACAGATAAGGAATAATTACCTTTGCGCAAAAGGCTTGCCTAATGCAATTTATGACGAAATGCCATCATCATCTGATGATAAGGCAAGAGATAAATGGGTAGAATTTGCAACAGAGCAGTTTATAAACACGCAAGAGGCACTAAAAGAAGCCCAATGCCTCTATAGACAATATAACCTTTATGCAGCGCTACAGTGCCTCGTTATAGAAGATCAAATGCTACCACACCTTGTGAATTCATTACGTGTTGCTCTTAATGTGCTTCAGAAACATTTTGATCGTAAATGACAATCTCTATTACGGTTTCATTATATCATATATCGTTGGTAAGTCTCTGCAAAATCTAGCGACTTGTTTAGTGTTTTCATAATCACCGGTGCTCACGTCAGATACTACAACTATCATTTGTGTTTTGGGGCTAATGCCAGTTCCAGTCGAATTACTAAGAAATTTTTTTGCATAATAAATCATTGGATTTTTGCTGTTATTGGATTCGTTGTATGCCCACATAAAATCTCTTTCACTCCAATTATGTTCATAACGTAAACGACTTATTACATTGGGTAGCATTGCCCATGACATTTCTTCATTATACTCACCTCGCAATAAATTCACAAAGCGTCCACATAAAATAACGAATACGTGACGATGCAATACAGGATCAAATTTGGAAGGCATCTTATGATGGCCACGGCTGTATACAAATTCTTGTGCTTGGCTTAGCTTATTAAAATGCGTAAAGCCAGTATATTCTTTACTCGCGTATTTGTCGTAAAGTTGATTATACTTCTCTATAGTATCTACACTTGTAAACATACGCGTCAATTTGTCTATAAATCCAAATGACGCTGATGCAGGTAGCGCTGATATAGAAAAGAAAGCTATAAATGTTATGATGCGTGTTATGGATAATGATTTCATCATTTTGAACCCTTAATTATTCATAAGTGCTGTTTAACCGATTCTTTTCAAATGTATCAATATGTGTTATTTTTATGTTGACAAAGTGTAGCAAATCGTATTTAATGACAGCACTGTACTTGGTCGTATTGTATCTAAACGAGGGACAGTGCAGTTTGGAATCCCCGCAAATGCGGGGTTTTTTATTATCTGGAGGGCGTATTTTATGACATCAGAAAATACACAGCAGGCTCCACAACCCATTAAAAAGCGTATACCCCCAAAGGCAGGTCAAGGGCGTGTCAAAGGCGTTCCGAATAAGATGACGCGCATTTTAAAAGAAGCAGTGGTTAAGGCTGCTGAGAATGCTGGGAATAAAATTGGCAAGGATGGTTTGATTTCTTATTTGGAAAAACAGGCTATGGAATGCCCCGCTGCTTATTTAGCATTGCTTGGTAAGGTGTTGCCTTTACAGGTAACAGGTGAAGATGGGGGAGCCATTAAGGTGATAACGCGTGTAGAAATCGCGCCTTTGGTCAATGACGACACGACAGATTAGTATTGTTCCAAAGCTTATACCGATTTTTACAGATAAGGCTTTGGTGCGTGCTGCTTGGGGTGGACGAGGGTCTGGAAAGACAAGATCATTTGCCTTGATGGCTGCTTTAAAAGGCTATCAATTTGGTATGCAAGGGATATCGGGCACTATACTTTGTGCACGTCAGTTTCAGAATTCTTTGGCAGAAAGTTCATTGGAGGAGATTAAACGCGTCATTGAAGCGCACGACTTTTTAAAGGACTATTACAAGGTTGGGGAGTCGTCGATTAAGTCGATTGATGGTCGTATAGCCTTTCAGTTTTCTGGTCTGGACCGCAATATAGCCAGTATCAAGTCTATGGGGCGTATTTTGCTTTGTTGGGTTGATGAGGCAGAGCCCGTTACAGAGACGGCTTGGCAGACGCTTATACCGACTTTGCGAGAAGAAGGAAAAGATTGGAATGCAGAATTATGGGTGACATGGAACCCGTTGCGAGAGAATGCCCCCGTTGAGAAGCGGTTTCGCTTTTCAGACAATGAGGCAATCAAACGTGTTGAGATTAACTGGTCAGACAATCCGAAGTTTCCTAAGATCTTGAATGAAGCGCGGCTTGATGATCTGAGAAACCGTCCAGAGACCTATAAGCATATTTGGGAAGGGGCTTATCTTACAGCGGTTCAAGGCGCTTATTATCAAAAGGAAATGTTGGCAGCCGAGCAGGAGGGGCGGATAGGGCGCGTTGCTCGTGATCCTTTAATGCAGATACGCGCCTTTTGGGACATTGGGGGTACGGGCGCCAAGGCAGATGCCACGGCGATATGGATAGCGCAATTTGTTGGTAGAGAGATCAGAGTGCTTGATTATTACGAAGCACAGGGACAGCCGTTATCCGAACATATCGGTTGGTTGCGTCACAATGGTTATGAGAAGGCATTGATGGTTCTCCCCCATGACGGTGCGACCAGAGACCGTGTGCACAATGTGAGTTTTGAGAGTGCTTTAAATGATGCGGGTTTTGAAACGCAGGTCATTCCCAATCAAGGGGCTGGTGCTGTCAAAATGCGAATAGAGGCAGTGCGACGTATTTTGCCGTCTGTTTGGTTCAATGAAGAGATGACGGTCGCAGGACGTAAGGCACTGAACTGGTATCACGAGAAATGGGATGAGAAGCGCAATATTGGTTTGGGAGCAGAGCATGATTGGTCCAGTCATGGGGCAGATGCCTTTGGATTGATGTGCGTGGCTTATGAAGAACCTCCGACGATACAAAAGCGACCAGCTTATAGCGG
>NZ_JBHILT010000054.1:0-3803 GCF_042193405.1 Bartonella sp. TT110JLCBS | reverse complement strand
TTACCTTTCACCGCTTCCTTCACACCGGAAAGTGTCCGATCTACTTTGTCTTTATTTGCAATATTGAGTTCTGTACCTTCTACTTCTGTACCAATATTGATAACTTTTGTCTTTTCATCCTGCTTGGCAAGGCTATCACTGACAACATTAGTCACATCATTATGAACATTCGTGATAGAACTCGCAACACCAGCAAATGCTTCCGCCACACTATTGTAAACCTTTTCCTCACCAGTGCTGCCATCATCCTTGACGGTTTTAAGCTTGAAGGTAGGTGCAACCCATTCTCCCTTTTCATTATAACCTGCACCTCCACCAAAATAGCCAGCAAACTGTTTTTGCAGATCATAAATCTGTCCACCCGTAATCGCATCACTCGAGCCTGATATTATAGAGCCAGCTGCAAGTGATGTAAGCTTGCTGTTCTCTTTATTGTCCCCATGCGTTGCCACAAACGCACCTTTAGTCTTGCCCCATAACAATGCATCGCCTTGAACTGCTTGCGTAATATTACTTAGTTTTTCATCAAACTTTTTGACCTCATTAGACAGATGAGTGTTCACATTCTTGACACTCGTATCAAGACCCGCAAAGGCGCTACCAACATCGTTATGTGAATTAGTCGTTACTGTACCATCGTCAGAAACATTAGAGATTTTATAAGTCGGAGCTGTAAAAACACCCTCTTTAAAGGATGCTTCTCCACCTAAAAACTTAGCTACATCCTCACCGATTTTATTAATCTGACCGCCCGTGATTGCATCACGTGAACCCTTGGCAATCTGACCATCGGCAACATTATGGAGACCTACAGCTGCCTTATCCTTACCTTTACCTAAAGTCACACTCGTGTAATCAATGTCGCCATTATCACCATCTTTTTTATCGTAATGAACAACAGCTGAATCATCAGATTGAAGGCTGGTAGAAAGTTCCTTCAGACTTGCATCAAGCTGACCCTTGTTAACGGCATCATTATCCTTTGTTGCTTCACCAATACCTGAAAGAGTCCGATCCGTACCAGTCTTGTTGGCTATATTGATTTCACTGCCTTCTACTTCTTTACCAATAGTGATAAGATTTGTATCTGCATCTTTCTTAACAAGGCTATCTCCTCTAACATTGGCAATTTCATTGGTAATTTGTTTTGTAATCTCATTTTTAACATTCGTGATAGAACTACCAACCCCTGTTAAAGCACTCGCTACATCAGGATAATTCTGATCCTTAGATCCACCATCAGCATCAAAGGTCTTGACCGTGAATTTAGGATTCGTCCATTTACCTTCTTTATATTCAGCGCCACCACCTAAATAAGTTGCAACAGTCTTATTCGTATCAAAAAGCTGAGAACCATTGATCGCATCACTTGAGCTTGCAGAGACCTCTCCATTGGAAAGAAATGTAATCTTACTCTTGCTTTCCTTCTCTCCATGTGTTGCTACAAACGCCTTGTCAGAATCACTCCACAACAATGCATTTTGCTTAATATTTTCAGTAATCTCCGTGTTGTTTTGGGTAAACTCTTTTTGAAGATTCTCAAAAGATGTTCCTACACCCTCAAAAGCTTCCGATACAGTATTATACTTCTTCTCTTCAACTTTAGTACCATCCTCATTAATGGTCTTAATCTTGAAGCTTGGAGCTGTCCAAGCGCCACCGGCATAACTAGCATGACCACCTAAAGACTGCGCAACACTGTCACCTAGAGCATATAGCTGATTTCCTGCTATAGCATCGCTTGAAGTTCCACTAACGTCTCCGTTGGCAAGATGTTTAATCTTGCTGCTCGCTCTTTTATCTTCTTTTCCATGCTGTGCCACAAAGGCCCCTTCAGCATCACTCCACAACAAAGCATCGCCTTGAACTTCTTGCGTAATATTACTTAGTTTTTCATTAAACTTTTTGACCTCATTAGACAGATGTTTATTCACATTTATGAAGTTCGTATCAATTCCTGCAAAAGCAGAGCCTACATCATTATAGGATTCGCTTGTTACTTCACCAGCTTCAGAAACTTTCGACACCGTATAAGTGGGATCTTTAAACTTCTCACCATCAAAGGACACGCTGCCACCTAAAATCTTTGATAAATCAGAAGCTATGGTATGAAGCTGACCTCCCGTAACCGCATCATTCGAGCCTGATACTATAGAGCCAGCCGCAAGTGATGTAAGCTTGCTGTTTTCCTTTTTACCTTCTTCCGTTTTATGCTGTGCTACAAAGGCGTTACTTTCATTACTCCATGATAAAGAATCTTGTGCAACCCCTTCTGAGACTTCCTTAATACGCTGATTCACATTCTTGATATTATCATCAAGTCCTTTAAAGGCAGAACCAACATCGGTATGCGATTTATCTGTTACCTCACCGTCTTTAGAAACTGTCGATAAATCATACTTTGGTCCTTTATAGTTTTTGCCATCAAAGGATACATCGCCACCTAAAATCTTTGATAAATCATCTGTGATGATATGAAGTTGTCCACCCGTAATCGCATCATGTGAACTCTCACCAATGACACCATCTTTGACATTATGAAGTGCAACTGGTTCTGCATCCTTACCTTTACCTAAAGTCACACTGCTATAGTCAACTATTCCGCCTTCTTTTTTATCGTAGAGAACCACTGCTGAATCTTCTGACTGAAGGCTGCTGGAAAGATCCTTCAGACTTGCATCAAGCTGCGCTTTATTGACTGCCTCGTCCCCATTTTGCGCTGCCTTAACACCAGAAAGAATTCGAGCAGCACCATCACGATTTAAAATATTGATTTTATTGCCACCTCTTTCCGCACCAATGGTAATAAGACCCATCCTATCCTGCTTAACAAGGCTATCACCTTTCACATTGGTAATCTCATTATTAATCTCTTTGCTAATCTCATTTCTAATATTTGTGAAAGAATTACCAACTCCAGCCAAAGCATCCGCCACATTGCCATAGTCTATCTCTTCAGATTTACCATCATCCTTAACTGTCTTAACCTTAAAACTTGGAGCTTTCCATTGTCCTTTCTCATCATAGCCAGCACCTCCACCAAAATAGGTTGCAAGTTGTTCGTTCAGCGAATAAAGCTGTCCACCCGTGACAGCATCCGTTGAATCTTTAGAAACATCACCATCTAAAAGAAACGTAATTTTGCTGTTATCTTGAGTGGCTACAGCTCTGCCTTTTTCTTCTTTGCTCTTTTCATGACGTGCTACAAAGGCATTGGCTTCATCATTCCATAACAAAGCATCACCTTTAACTTGCTGAGTAATATTCGTTATGTTTTTAGTAAGTTCGCTAAACTTATTTGTTACATTATCATTGACATTCTTGATATTGCTATCAAGCTGGCTTTTGTTAACAGCGTCATTATTGTTCTTTGCTTCACCAACACCAGAAATTATCCGATCCCCACCGCTTTCATTTGCAATATTGATTTCTGCGCCACCTACTTTTGCACCAATAGTGAGACGACTCGTTGTCTTATCTTGCTGAACAAAGCTCTCGCTTTCCACTTTGGTAATCACATTATTAACCTGTTCGGTCAATTTATTCTGAACATTCGTGATAGAACTTCCAACACCTGCAAGTGCATCTGCTACATTCTGATAATTCTTGTCAAAAGAAGTACCATCCTCACCAAACTGCTTGATCTTGAAATCCGGTGCTTTCCATTTGCCCTCTTTATCATAACCTGCACCACCACCAAAATAAGTTGCAAGTTGTTCGTTCAGCGAATAAAGCTGACCACCCGTTACAGCATCCGTTGATTTAGCGCTAATCTCACCATTTGCTAGAAACGTAATTCTACT
>NZ_JBHILT010000053.1:0-3872 GCF_042193405.1 Bartonella sp. TT110JLCBS | reverse complement strand
CATTGGAATTTATAAGAATTGGATTTTCCATAATTTTTCCTCCCTAACGCCTCTTGGCGATTGTTTGTGCGTGGTTTATGGAATATATTAGTACATTATGCACTAAAGATAGTCAAGTACACAATGTACTATTTTTTTTAAAAAAATAAAAAAAGACGAATCACGGCACAATTTAGAGAATCAAAATTTTGCTGTTTACTGATAAAAATCAAGCAAACTTGCTTCAATCTGTTGATGGCAATCTAATCGATAACGTGAACAGAGAATCGTATTGTGTTTACATATCAAGAATAGTGCGCCGTACACGACCTATTATAGAGATAGCGCCTTCAAGTTTTGGAGCCTTTATTGTCTTGTCGTATGAAGCGGGCTGAAAAGGAGGATCATCATTAGGTCTGTATCGTTTATATGTCGCTTGTCCAGATTCATCTGCAATTACATAGCAGGCATTAGGCACAAGTTTTTTGTCTCGCATATTTACAAATATTATAGAATCTGGAGGGCTAATTTTATTCATAGATGCCCCATCTACACGTAAAGCAATCCATTCACCGGCAGGAAGATTAACAGCCTCTGTCATAGGATAATCTGAAAAATCCATTATCCCATCTTGCTCGCTTAATTCTCCAGCGCTAATCCATGAAACGACAGGAATACTTATATTGAGGTTAGGATTTTCTTGAGGAGACTCGCCATACAAAATCCACCCCGGATCTACATTAAATACTTGTCCATAGAGCTCGGCTATTTGGCGCGAAATACCACGATTTCCATTTTCGTGACTAATTAGGGTATTTTGATTAAGAGCTGGTATAGCGCGCGCAGCTTCGCTTGGTGTTGCGTATCCAGCATTCTTACGCGCTATTTTAAGTCTATCTTTTGGCAAATAAGTCATTTGTACATTATCCACTATTTTTTTAATTCATTGTGTACGATTTTATCTTGATTTAAAATTGTACGTAATGTACTATTTGTGTCATGGTTAATGATTTTTATGTCAAAAGTTTGATTGAATCTTGGGGATCTATACGCCAATTTGCAAAAGAAATTGGTTGTAGCTATGAGGCTGCGCGTAAAATGCGTGATCGCAATAGTATTTCTCCAAAATACTGGAATATAATTATTCAGTTGTCTAAAGCCAAGGGTCTATCTTGGGTTACACTAGATTGGTTCCTACATAATTATGGGAGTAAATCCCATAGAGTTATTCGTCCAATGACAAAACGAAGAAAAGATACGCTTCATCTGGTGGAGAAAATTAGTACAGCAAATGCATCACAAACAGTAATATCTTCTCATATTGCTGCCCCTACAGATAATAACGAACATCAACAGCACCCTTCACACTCTTAAAGAAGAAAGATCAGAGATGATAGATGTCCCACAGATCACTATAAGTAAAGTCCAGTTGATCGACCTTGTTAATAATATTGGAGAGGCAACCATATATTATGGTGTCCGTTCGACTCAAGATGCATCTTTTGAAACAAGAATAGATCCCTCATCGACAGGTTATTTTGTCTATATGCTGTATAGTATCTTTGCGCGTGATGATAGAAATTATTTTCCGTTATTGCCGTACGATGATTTTAATCAATGGTTTTCATCTGCGTTTACGCAAGCTTTTACAACTTGGTTTGATAATTATTTTTCTCAAGAGTTGTTATCTTTTTATCGCTTAAATGAGCTGATCTTGTTTATGATCTTAGTCAAAGATAAGCTTGATCTCTTAAGGCTTGATCTCTTAAGGGATGAAGTTATCAAAAAAAGAAATCAAATTAATAAATCATAGCATAAAAATGTTTGCCTAAGTGAGTTAATGCAATTTTTTAAAGTCTATGAGGTCGGTTTGTGTCGTTACAGTCATTGTTGTTTCTGGTTTCAATGGGGATGTATGAGTAATGATTAAAGTAACTTGGGCTTTTATATCTTCTTCACGCGCTGCTACAAAAATAAGGATTCCTGTGTACTTATCTTCTGAGGGAGCTATAGAAATATTAACATCGATTTCTTGTCCCGTTCGAAAATCCTTTGCTTTCTCACAGTATCCGGATGATATTGGGTGTGACGTTGGTCTGGCATCAGGATTAACATATGGTGATTGCATTTGCCACAATCTTGTTTCTGGTTTGTATCTAATGCCATATCCAAGAATAAAGCGAGAACCATCTTTTAGCTTTATATTTAAAACGTGGATGACAGTTTGTGCATTGTTTTTTATCTTTAAACAAAGAAGCGCCCACTTGCCTTTTGTTGGCAAATGGGGTCCAGTTGTATATATGGAAGGTGGCGTTCCTAAATCCTCTACTCTTTTGTTATCTAACAAAATTTTAATATGTTCTTCTGACCATTTGGCAAGATCTTTTGTCGATATCGCTTGCTCTTTAAGGGCTATCGTCTGCTCTTGGCTTTCTGCAAATTGCTTGCTTATCCATTCTCTATCTTCTTCTCGTTTTTTTGCAGCTTTTTCTAAATCATCTTTCCGGATTTTGGCTGCTTCTTTACGGTCTTTATTTCTTAAAATAAGTGCTACTGAAAGAGATCCGATAAATGACAAAAAACCTGTAAGAAATATATTTATCCATTCTTGCATCTTTCCCCTCCCCACTTTTTTAGAATCGTTGGGAGGATACTTTTTCACAAACATTTTTGCAAGACAGGCAATCACAACGCGCTCTGTCATAGCAAACATATAAATACGTAGAGCCTTAAGGGGGGATTATGATCACTAACGCACAAACCATTTTATGTCTTGATCTAGGGACCAAGACAGGCTGGGCGATATGCGGTGCGGATGGTCACATCATCAGTGGTGTCATGAATTTCCACCCCCGATATTTTGAAGTCGGTGGAATGCATTATTTACGCTTTAAGAGATGTCTATCAGAAATAAAACAGACAGTAGACAGCATTGACGCGGTGTATTTTGAAGAAGTGAGGCGTCATAATAGTACTGATGCAGTGCATATTTACGGTGACTTGTTATCAACCTTAACGACGTGGTGTGAACATCATCAGATACCGTATGAAGGCATTCCTGTTGGCACAATTAAGAAAGCAACAACAGGAAAAGGAAACGCATCAAAAGTAAAAATGATTAAGGCGGTGTGTGCAAAAGGACATACGCCTAAAGACGACAACGAAGCAGATGCTTTAGCAATTTTATATTTAATGAAAGAAGGGGGTATATATGTCCAGTAAATTACCGTGGACGAGGCTGTTTGCAGATAGGTGGATTCTTGATCTTGCTTGTTTATCTCCCATTGAATGCAATGTTTATATAAAATTGCGTTTGCAAATGCTTTATACTGGAGAGCCGCTTTTAAATAACACAAAGGTCTGGGCTAATTACACTGGTTGTTCAGTAAAAATGTTTATGAAAGCGTTAGAAGTTTTAATAAGCACGGGTCATATCGAACGTTTAGACGATGGGTGTTTATGGAGTTTAAAAGTTGAAGAAGAACTCAATAACTCTAATGAAAGCTTAGATAAGGTATCGAAGACATCTCGGTCAAAGAAGTTATCAGAGAGAGCAAAGAAAGCAGCGCAGGCAAGATGGGATAAACATACAAATGATGCTTGTGATGATGCTAAAGCCATGCTTAACGATGCTAAAGTTATTAAGCATGATGCTAACAGTATGCTTAAGGATGCTAAGCATGATGCTTACGACATGCTTAATGATGCCTATATATATAACATAAACAATAACACTAACATTAACAGTTATAATAAAAAAACTAAAACTATCGTTTTAGCAAAAAAAGAAATTGGTTCTGAAGATTTAGAAACAATCGATTTGGTTGACGAGCCAACAGAGGTTGCTGCTGTTGAGATCACATCAGAGCAAATCGAAACCTCATCAGACAACC
>NZ_JBHILT010000052.1:0-4055 GCF_042193405.1 Bartonella sp. TT110JLCBS | reverse complement strand
AATCGTTTGTTTCTAAATTTTCAAAATCAATTTCTCTTTTTGATAAAATAATATTTTTATTTTTTTTGTTATTGTTATTGTTATTGTTAATGTTAATGTGTTGTCGTGATGAACTCATCATGATGTCATCATGACCTCGTGATGATGTCATCATGACATCATCATGTTCTCTTGATGAATTATCTTTCTGCTTATTTCTCTTAGTATTCGCAGCTTTTATAGCTTTTTCTGAGAGTCTATTTAAATTCTCATTGCAATTTAGTAACTCTTCTTCAACTTGTGCACTCCATAAATTTCCATTTTCCAAGCGGATAATTAATTTTTTTCGAATGAGTTTTTCTAATGATTTTTTAAAAGTTTGTACTGAACAGCCAACAGCACGTGCTAAAACAGAGGCATCATCATAAAGAGGTTCACAAGTTCTATACATAAAAGCAGTGAGTGTACTATAAGTGGCTTTTTCTGCTGCATCAGTGCCAGCAAAGTCCATAATCCACTCTTGATAAAAATTACGTACCCAAGGTAATTTATTTGCCATAATTACCCTCCTGCTCTTCAGTAAAAGCTGCTTCTTTTAATTCCTCTTCAACATCTAAATTCCACAAGCGACCATCTGCTAAACGAATGAAATATCCTTCTTCAAGCAAAACATTCAGTGCCGCTTCAAACTTCTTCACTGAATAACCCGTGTAATTAGATAAAACTTTAATATTATAAAAAAGAGGTTCACCAGTATGCAACATACGTAACCGTAATCGCATATAGATATTGCCCTCTACAGCAGGCAAATAATCAACAACTATTGCCCACTTGTCTGCAAAAAGCCTCGTCCATGGTAATTTACTGGACATACCCCAATTCCCTTTCTTTAACTAAATATAAAATTGCTAAAGCATCTGCTTCATTATCATCACATGGCTTGTGTCCTTTAAGACACATTGCCTTAATCATCTCTTCTTTCGACGCATTCCCCTTGCCTGTCGTCGCTTTCTTAATCGTACTTACTGGTATCCCCTCATACGGTATCTGATGCTGTTCACACCACGCCGTTAACGTTGCTAACAAACCACCGTAAACATGCGCTGCATCTGTACCTTTATGACGCCTCACCTCTTCAAAATACACCACGTCAATTTGACCTGCTGTCTGCTTTATTTCTGATAGCCATTGTTTAAAACGCAAGTAACGCATTCCACCGCCTTCAAAACGGCGCGATTGAAAATTCACGGTACCACTAAACATGTCACCACTTGCACCACGTATCGCCCACCCCGTTTTGGTACCTAGATCAAAACAAAGAATCGTGTTAATCACCGCTCCTCTCCATACAAAACGTATTTTATAAAATTACTGTTTTCCCAAAGCGGAGGAGAAAGAGATATGAGAAATATGCAAGAAAATTTTGTAGAATTAACTGACATTACAATTAACATGAACAATAAATTGAATAACATTGAAACAGAACTCGCAACATTCAAAAGACAAAGTATATTGAAAAAAGACCTTCCCCAAATGATAAGAAATTCCTTAGAAACTTTGTGGACAGAAAACATAGCAGAAGGTTTAGGACCAAAGATGAAAGTTGAGATCTTTAATCTTAAACCTGAAGATCTATCACCAGAAGGTATTCTCATAGAATTTTCCATCAAAAACCCCACAGACCGACCAATGAAAATGAACTATATACGAATAGATGAAAATAGCCCTTTCGAATTCGTTCAAGCATTCTATCCAACTCCTTATCCATACTCTCAAAGCTCTCCAAGAAGCATTCTTAAAACATCTCCCAAATGTATCGATTTAATAACTCCCGTTACAACAAATCCTGTCATCCAAAACAACGTATTAGAAAGAGGAATTGACCTATTTACAGTGAATGGTGGGTATAGTTTTCGATGGGAATTAAAAATTCGCTCCATAGAAACAGAAAATCATGATAAACTATCCGTTCCGATCTTTATCTTAGAACATACTTCATCATATGACCCACATAAAACACTTGAAGTTCGCTTTTGGCCCAGCTTTTTTCGAAAATTAAGTCATCAACGATGATAATCTTATAAGATTGGGAATTAGGTTTTACTTATCTTCTCACCTATTAAGGTGAGAAGATGAAAGTATTTATTAGTTTGTTCTTTTTCATGAATCATAACCTCCAAAGGTTCCTATAACTCTTCTTTCTTGTACTTTCTTTTTCAACTCTTCAATTGACATATTTAACTTTACAATTAATATATCTTTTTCCTTCAGTTCTGTTTTGAGCTCTTGTTCTCTATTGCGATAGAGCAAAACAAAAAAGAACATAGCGATAACACAAAAGAACATAACCGCATTGGTAGTAAAAAACGTAATAATTGCTACTAAACTCATCTCTCTCTCCTCACTTACCCTTCTTCTTACTCTTCTTATTCTTATGAGGCGGCACTTTTACTGCTTCATCACGCTGTTTAAGCTCTTGTGTTAGTCTTTCAACTTCCTCGTCGCGTGATTGAACATCTGCTTTTAGTGCCTGTATCTTTTCACTTTTCCGTTTAAACTCTTCTCGGTACGCATCTATCTTTTGTTTCAGTTCTTTAATTTCCTCCTCACGTTCTTTAATCTCTTGCTTCAGTTCATCAATTTCCTCGTCGTCACATTCTTCCATCTTTTGCTTCAGTTCTTTAATTTCCGTATCACGTGATTGAACATCTGCTTCGAGTGTCATTACAACTTCACTTACATTTCTGAACGCCTTTTCATGCTCTTCAGTCTTTTGTTTCAGTTGTTTAATTTTCTCGTCACGTTCTTTAATCTCTTGCTTCAGTTTTTTAATTTCTGCTTCAGACTTTCCTATATCCGCATCACATTCATAAGTTATATTTCTATTCCCTAATATAAAATCAGTATTTACCTTTTTTACTCTTGCCCTAAGATATTGAATCTCCTCTGAAAGAGCCTTAACTTGGTCGCGATAATGCAATGCAATACGAAACATCACTCCGCTTAAGAGCAAAACTGAAACCACTGCTATCCATAAAATTTCATTCGAACTCATCTTTATCTCCTTAATGCTGTAAAGTTTCTCCGGTGTGATCAACACCGCAGCTCTTGCTAATTTTCGACAATGGGGGGTGTTGCTCTTGCATTAATCTCTGCAAGCGCTCGGGATAAAAAAAATCTTCTGGACGCAAATCTATCCCATGCTCACGTGCGTAATCTAAAATTTTTTGCTGGTGTTTTGCTGGTATATCACGCCATCTATAAACAGATGACACATCTCTTTGCACTATGGTTGCTACAGTTTTGAAACCACCTAAATATTTTATAATGAATCTCGAAGGCATATGTAATCTCCATAACAGCGCAATAAATAATTGCACTTTTTACATATGTCAACAAAAAATGCACCTTTCACATTTTTGCATTTTACGTATTTTTAGGGATAATATTTAAATTATGAGTAGCAATATTGAAAAAAGTATCCAACAATGGCTAGAAAAAAAATTAGACGAGCGCGGACACGGTGCTCAAATAGAACTAGCCGCCTACTTGGGAATCCATCAATCCACTATAAGCAGAATGATTAATCCTTACAAAAATGGAAAATCAAGAAGCATAAGTATTGGGGAATTAGTTAAAATAGCTGAGTTTTTTAACGAGCCCCCCCCCAATTTCTTCAATGATGTTGATCAAGAATTTATGAATTTTTATCGTGATCTTTCTGAAGAAAACAAGAAGTCTGTGATTTTATATATTGAGTTTTTAAGGCAATCAAAAGATAAGTTATAGTTTCCTTTTCTTTCTGAGAAAACCCTTTTAAAAGATTAGAATCTTGTTCCGCTATTTGCATTTTGTATCTCCATAAATTGTGGATAGTGCACTTTTTAAAAAAACATATCTAGCATAAATATGCACTTTTTACATTTTTATGTTGACACTTGCACTTTTTGCATATATTTATCTCCCATATCTTAGAAAATAACTTTTGCCAATAGGCTGTATGGAGGCATTTGTGAATAAACCAGTGTTTATAAATTCTGATGAAATTCTCTTAGTGATGTGCGAAAATGAAGAAC
>NZ_JBHILT010000051.1:0-4212 GCF_042193405.1 Bartonella sp. TT110JLCBS | reverse complement strand
CCTTGGCTTGAGTCTGGTCCATAGGCACGTAGTGTATACATATCTGGTAAGCCACCTCTTGTGGTATAGCCATTTACGAGTTTGAAAGAGTTTTCAGTTGCTTTTCCAGAAACTTGAATGAGTGAAAGCCCCCGTACATTAGGAGCAGCAGAGGTATTTGCTTGACTACTGTTCTTTTCTACGCGTCCTGAAACATAAACTGATGTGTTGCCAGAGACATCCCCATGGATCAAAAGCCTATCGGTTTTTTGATTGGCGATGGGTGCTCCATCACTCCATTGTGCGTTGAAGTAAATTTTTGCGTCACCAGAGGCATTGTAGACGGCTTGCGTGTCTGGTTTACCAGAACCTATATACAAAGTTTGGTAATGCTGTTTTTCTGTTGGCTTGCTAAACATAATGGAGCTGTTATCGAGATTAAGCGTAGAAATATCGGAACGAGATCTTTGAGCAATATCAAGTAGTTTTCCATCAGCATCTTTTTCATTGTTACTGATCTTCAACGTCCATTTTGTGTCGTTTTTCAGATCAAAGCGTGTTTGCCCATTTTCGTCATTTCTTACACCGCCTTGTAAGACAGAATGGTCTGCGGTTAAAGTAAACATTTCAACAGGTTTTGTCTTCTGCTTTATGTTTTTGAATAACGTATCTGCAAGGATTTTTGAATTTTTGAGATTAATTTTCCCCATTGATTCATCGGTATTTATTCCAATACCATTTTCAACGATCAGATCTGTATTGGTCAAATTAACTTCACTGTTTTGCCAATCTTGTGGATTACTATTACTTAGGCCATTTAACTTATTTTTAGACAAATCTGCAAAATTCACCCCAGCAACCCCTGCTGTTGCAGAAGTATTTGCGAGATCAATATGTCCATTTCTGTTTATCTTTAGTGCAATTATTGTTGCATCTATTTTGTTTTCAGCGCCATTGACCATCTTAATCGTGCTATTGGATGCGACAAGTCCAAAATCAACTTTTTCAATCGTTGTTTTTCCGTTTAATTCAATGACGCTATTTGCAGCAGCATTTACACCCATGCTGGGCAGTTCGATTCCCTCAATATTTGTTTTCTTCCCTTTTATCGTTAATTCTTCACTTGTGATTTTGCCTCCATCCGTTACATAAAGACCAAAGAGAGTCTTCGTAATCGTTGTTTTTCCTTTTAATTCAATGACGCTGTTTGGGCCCTCAGCTGATGCGCCTGTAACTGAACTTTCGCCATTTTCTGTGAGTGCAACATCTTTAACATTAATATATCCACCCAAAGTTGCATATAATGAATTATTACTCCCAGTAACAGTTCCTCCTGTCATGAAAATTTTTGATTGCTCACCAATGGCACTCAGTGCATTATGCTCAGATGAAATGATTTTCGCACCATTGTTTAAAGTAATGCTACTGCCGTTTTGAGCAATTATTGCTTCTCCTTTTGCCTCAAAAGATCCGCCGGTGATTGTTATTTGAGATTTGTTATCTGCTAAGATGCTGTTTTTTGCTTTCGTGACGGTTACATTATTTAAAGTGACAATACTTCCTTTGTCAGCACTTATTCCTTTATCCATAAGAAAGTCATCATTTCCGCTTGATATTTTTACATCTTTCAGCGTGTTTTCTTTGCTGGTGGTGTTAAGAAATGATGCACCTACTGCTTTGTCTCCTGTGACCTCAATCGATCCTCCGGTCATCTTGATTGTCGCATTATCACTTTCGGCTTTAACACCGATCGAAGCATTTTTAATTGTTGTGTTACCATTCAATTCAATAGTGCTGGAACCTCTTGCAAATGCACCGAATTTTGTTCCTTTACCATTTGCTGTGAGCACAACATCTTTAACATTAATATATCCACCAGCTTTTGTATATAATACACTATTGCTACCGGTAACAGTTCCCTCTGTCATAAAAATTTTTGATTGCTCACCAATGGCATTGAGCCCATCACCGTTAAGTGATGTGATTTTTGCCTTATTGTTTAAAGTAATGATACTACCGTTTCGAGCATTGATTGCTGTTTCGTTTGCCTCAAAAGATCCATCGATAACTGTTACTTGAGTTTGGTTATCTGCAAAGATGCTGTTTTTTGCTTTTTTAACAGTTATATTTTTCAAAGTGAGTTTACTTTTTTTTTCAGCTTTTATTGCGTTATAGGGGTCACTGTTTTCACTTGTTATTGTGACATTTTCCATATTTCCGTTACCAGCATTTAGCTGAATAGCGGTTTTATCAACATTGATAGAACCTCCTGTCATTTTGAATGTAGCGTTGTCCGATATATTAACGCCGTATTCATAGGAAGATTTAGTTCCAAGTGGAGCACCAATGATGGTATTGTCCGATAATTCAATCAAACTATCGGATCCTTTAACGGTGACAATGGTTGTAACAGATGGTGGTGTTGGAGAGGTACTCCCCAGCTTTAAATTCTTGCCGATGATTTTTCCACCTGTTTCTGCCCAAATATTATCGTAGCTTTCTTTAGAGACTTCCATTTTTTTTCCATCAGAAACTTTAAGTTCTTTAAGTTCTTCCGCTTGTGTGTTGTGGTAGGTCCCAAATAATAGAATTGCTGCAGTTGCTGTATGCGATAAAAGAGATTTTTTAGACATTTATGTTCTCCTCACTTAAAACTAAGCTACAAATATTTTTTCTGTTTGCCATATCTCCACTTGTTATAAGAAGAACAAACAATATAAGAAAATAAATAATGGTCTATAAAAATATTCTTCTTGCTCACTATTTTATAATTTACTTATAGTTTTATAATTTACTTATAGTCAAATTAAAAAACATAATAATTAATGTATATATTTACATTTAAGTCATATTATATTTATAGTTTTAGTTATTACGTATTAAATATATAATTAAAAATATTAAAATGATATTTAAATACAATATTATAAGAAAATGATCGTTGTTTGTTTGTACTTTTTAATGTTATCACAGTACTGTCATATATTTTGATGCATTAAGGAGAATAAAGGGGGGACAGCATCGTTGGGAACAGCCGTCAGCAAAAATTAAAAAAGTTTACTTAATTTTAGATCTGAGGTGTTTTATATTGGATGTAATGTGTTTTATAAATATGCTAAAGAGTACTGATTGATGCTTTTATAAATCTTAGTTTCTTCTTGAGTATTTTGATAAAGTGGTTGATGTCTTTGTTTTTTGGGTGTATTTAATTAAATTATCTGCGTAAAGAAATATTTTGCAGTATGTTTCCTGTGTAAAGAGGAAAATAATAGTAGCTTGTGCTTTTTATCTACTTACGACAGTAAAACTTTACATTTTCTTTTTGCTTTGAGAAAAAGGGGAAGGGGATTTTATGAAGCAAGCGCGATTTATCAATAAACATATATGATTTATCAATAAATACATATAAGGTGTTTTTTCTGAAAGTTTTACTTTCACTTGGAGATGAAGCGCTTTGCGACATTTTTGTTTATGAGAGATAAATGCCATTCAATATCTAAGACAGCGTAAGGGGCAGATTTCTCAAAATCACTGAATTTATTCTCACCCTTAAGCATAACCACCCGCTTTAGTGCATATTTTCATTCTTTTGCGCAAAGACTGCTACACGCATTTCACGCTCCCCAATTCCAGCAAATTGGCAAGACCTTCCACAGCTGTCTTTTCAGGATTATAACGAAAGCGCTTTTTTGCCTGTGTACGAGCAACTACTTCAATCTGGTATGCATCAAAAACAATACCTAGCCTTGTCAATCAATAAATCTTGATGGAGATGATCTTGGGAGAATAAAGAACAAAAGCTATTCGAGCGATCTTTTTATGAAAGGGTGTCAAGAATAAAAAAGGCAGCATATCGTGCTGCCTTTTTGTTAAATTGAATAGAATGAATAGGCTTGCTTTTACAGCTTTGTGTTAAAACTGATAGCGTATGCCGCCTGAGAAATTTGCTCCAGATATACCAGTTTTTTGAAGTTTCTGTTGATAGCTGACATCACCATGAAGGGAGAAATTGTGAGACAGTTGCGCATTGATGCCAACGCCGCCTTCAACTGCAGGTCCCATAGGATCAAGGTCAAAATCTCTGCCAATCTGGATGGTACCATTATCACCAAAAGTTTTGATCAAGTTTACTTTTCCATAGAAAGACATTGGACGATTGTTTTCAGTGGAAATAGTTTTTGTCAAACGTCCACCAACACGGATCAACCATTGAGAAGGATTTTTCATATCAAC
>NZ_JBHILT010000050.1:0-4464 GCF_042193405.1 Bartonella sp. TT110JLCBS | reverse complement strand
GCTGTAAGGACACAAGAAAACAGTAGAATTACGTTTCTAGCAAATGGTGAGATTAGCGCTAAATCAACAGATGCTGTAACGGGTAGTCAGCTTTTTGAAACGAATGATAAGGTTGTTACTTATTTAGGGGGCAATGCAGCTTTTAATAATGGTGCGTTTACAGGGCCAACCTATAGTTTATCGGAGATTGATAAAGATGGTAAGATAACAGCCAAACCTTTTACCAATGTTGGTTCAGCATTTGAAGGACTTGATGATAATATCAAGAATGTCAATCAGAGGATTAAGGAAGTTTCTGAAGGAGTCGCACAGGATTCTTTGAATTGGAGTAATGAAGCCAATGCCTTTGTAGCTCTTCATGGGGAAGGTAAGGACAGAAACAATAGCAAATTGAAGTTTCTTTTAGATGGAGAAATTTCTAAAGGTTCAACAGAAGCGATCACTGGCAACCAACTTTATTCGATGAATCAAACAGTTGCGACGTATTTTGGTGGAGGTGCTGGCTATGAAGATGGAAAGTGGAAAGCACCAACTTTTGTAATCAAGAAAGTTAATGCAGAAGGTAAAGAAAGTGAAGAAAGTTATAAGAGTGTAGCGGAAGCACTTTCTGATATTAGTAGTTCTGTCACGAATGTTCATAATGATGTAACTAACGTTGTCAGCGATAGCCTTGTCAAGCAGGATAACGAAACGGCTCCTATCACTATTGGTAAGGAAACAAATGGCACTGTAATCAATGTTGCAAACAAAAGAGGTGTGAAACGAGTTATTTCTGGTGTAGAGGATGCAAAAGATAATAATGATGCCGTTAATAAGGGGCAGCTTGATGCAAGTCTGAAGGAACTTTCTACCAGCCTTCAGTCTGAAGATTCAGCTGTTGTTCATTACGATAAAAAAGACGGTGATAATAACACTATAAATTATGCAAGCGTGACTTTAGGTAAAGGTAAAGATTCTGCTGCTGTAGCACTTCACAATGTTGCTGATGGTCAGATTGCCAAGGAGTCACATGATGCGATTACGGGTGGACAGCTTCATACCATTACAGATGATTTGTCAAAGATTTTAGGTGGCGATATATCCTTTGATGGCAAAAACTATAAAGGACCAAAGTATGACTTATCGACAGTTTCTAAAGACGGTAAGGTAACAGATAAACCGTATGAAGGTGTAGATACTGCCTTTAAAGGACTTGATGAGAATATCAAGAATATTAACGATCGTATTAAGGAAGTCTCAGAAGGAGTAGCACAAGATTCTTTATCATGGAGTAAGGCTGAAGGTGCTTTTGTCGCCTTGCATGGAGAAAAAGAAGGTGCAAAGACAAACAGCAAGATTAAGTTCCTTGCGGCAGGAGATATTACGAAAGAATCGACAGATGCAGTAAATGGCTCCCAACTTTATTCCTTAGGAAAAGATCTTGCATCGTACTTAAACGGTGATGCTAAGTATGAGAAAGATCAATGGTTGTTGCCTAGATTTAAAGTTACACACCTTAAAGAAGATGGCGCATCAGAAGAAGCTGAGTACGATAGTGTTTCAGAAGCTCTTTCAGGTGTTGGTAATTCTTTCACGAATGTGGTTAAAGACTTTAATGACAAAGTCACGAATATTACTCAGGAAGTTCAAGGCAATGCGCTGTTGTGGAATGAAAGTGAAAAAGCCTTTGTAGCGGCGCACGGGGAAAAGGAAAGCAAGACGAACAGCAAGATCACATCACTTGCGGCTGGCTCTATAGTATCAGGCTCGAGTGATGCGATTACAGGTGGACAGATTTATGATTTGCAAAAACAGTTTGCTGGCTATTTTGGTGGTGGTGCTGGTTATAATGAGAAAGGCGAATGGCAAAATCCGGATTTCCAAATTCAGACTTTCAGCAATGATGGTATGAAAGGTGATAAAAAGAGCAGTAATAATGTTGCAGGTGCGTTTAATGACATTAATGACAGCATGAGCACTATCAACGATCGTATTAAGGAAGTTTCAGAAGGAGTTGCACAAGATTCTTTATCATGGAGCAGGGCTGAAGGTGCGTTTGTAGCGACGCATGGAGAAAAAGACGGTGAGAAGACAAACAGCAAGATAACGTCGCTTTCAAATGGGGATATAACTAAAGACTCAAGCGATGCCGTAGCGGGTAACCAGCTATATGCTTTAGGTAACAGTGTTGCGCAGTCTTTAGGTGGTGATGCTAGTTATGCCGGTGGCTCTTGGACAGCTCCAAGTTTCAAAGTTAAGACCGTTAATGAGGATGGTACTAAAGTTGAAGAGAAGAAGTATGATACTGTATCGGAAGCATTTTCTGGTGTAGGAACATCTTTTGAGAATCTTCAAAAAAAGTTTATCCAAAACAACATGGAAGTTACTGAAAATATTAAGCAGAATGCATTGTTGTGGAGTGATTCTGAAAAGGCATTTGTGGCGACACATGGAGAGGGTGATGAGAAAGGCAACAGTAAAATTAAGTTTCTTTCCAATGGAGAGGTTTCTGCAAGCTCAAGTGAAGCGGTCAATGGTTCTCAGCTTTTTGCGACTAATCAAAATGTAAGCAGTGTATCTAACAATCTTGAAACAACAGCTACGAATATAGCTAAATCCTTTGGCGGTGGTGCTGAATATAAAGAAGGTCATTGGAGTGCTCCAAGTTTCAAAGTTAAGATCGTCAAAGAAGATGGCAGTGCTGTTGAAGAGCAAAGTTATGATAATGTTGCCAAAGCGTTTACTGGTGTAGGGGCTTCATTCACGAATATTCACAAAGAGCTTAAGAATGAGATTAATAAAGTTGTAGGAGATAGTCTTGTTAAGTTTGATGACACGACAAATGTAATCAAGCTTGGTGGTGAAAAAGAAGGTGCGAGCATCAGTATTGCGGATAAGGAAAGCCAAGATAGAATACTTTCAGGTGTTAAGACAGCGACAAGGGATAATGAAGCAGTTAACAAAGGTCAGCTTGATGAAAGTTTAAAGGATCTTTCTACCAGTCTTCAGTCGGATGAATCGGCTGTTGTTCACTATGATAAACAAGGTGATGATAATAGCAGCACTAATTATGCGAGTGTGACTTTGGGTAAAGGTAAGGGTTCTACACCTGTAGGTTTGCATAATGTTGCCGAAGGTCAGATTAGTGAGAATTCGCATGATGCGGTTAATGGCGGTCAGATTTCTAAGATTTCTCAGGATATTGCGAAATACTTAGGTGGAGGTACAAGCTTTAAAGATGGTACTTTCACGGGTCCAACCTATAAATTATCCAGTGTTGATGCAAAAGGCGAGGTAGTAGAAAAATCCTATGGTGATGTTGGTTTAGCCATTGAAGGTATTGATACGAATTTCAAGAATGTGAATAACAACCTAACGAATAAGTTTAATGAACTTACTGAAAACATCACAAATATTACTCAGGAAGTTCAAGGCGATGCGCTGTTGTGGAATAAGGACGCAGAGGCGTTTGTAGCGACGCATGGAGAGAAGGAAAGCAAGAGTAAGATTACATTTCTTTCCAATGGAGAGGTTTCTGCAAGCTCAAGTGATGCGGTCAATGGTTCTCAGCTTTTTGATACGAATAAGACTGTTGCAACTTATTTAGGTGGTGGCGCTGAATATAAGGAAGGTCAATGGAGTGCTCCAAGCTTCAAAGTTAAGATCGTCAAAGAAGATGGTAGTGCCGTTGAAGAGCAAAGTTATGATGATGTTGCCAAAGCGTTTGCTGGTGTAGGGGCTTCATTCACGAATATTCACAAAGAGCTTAAGAATGAGATTAATAAAGTTGTAGGAGATAGTCTTGTTAAGCAGGATGATGCTACGAAGGTAATCAAGATAGGTGATGAAAAAGAGGGTAGTGCAATCATAATTTCAAACATGAATGGTGATACACGTAGTCTCTCTGGCGTGAAAGCTGGAACACTTTCTGAAGGCTCGACAGAAGCCGTGAATGGTTCTCAGCTTTATTCCTTGAATCAGACGCTAGCGACGTATTTTGGTGGTGGAGCTAGCTATGAAGATGGTCAATGGGTAGCGCCTACATTCAAAGTTACGACATTTAATGATGATGGTAGTCCAGAAGAGCATAGCTATCCCAATATTGCTGAAGCGTTTGCTGGTGTAAGCAATTCATTTACAAAGCTTCATAATGAGATTTCAGACAATATTGAGCAGAATGCGTTGTTGTGGAGTGATGAAGACAGTGCGTTTGTAGCGCTTCATGGGAAGGGAGATAAAAGAAGTAAGAGCAAACTGAAGTCAGTTTTAGATGGCGATATTTCTGAAGGTTCGACAGAGGCGATTACGGGCAATCAGCTTTATTCCTTGCATCAGACGCTAGCGATGTATTTAGGAGGAGGAGCTAGCTATGAAGGTGGCGAATGGAGGGCTCCGGAATTCAAGGTTTCACAATTCAATTCTGATGGTAGTTCGTCAGAAAAGAAGATCTATCATGATGTAGCAGGAGCTTTTGATGGTGTCAGT
>NZ_JBHILT010000005.1:0-118645 GCF_042193405.1 Bartonella sp. TT110JLCBS | reverse complement strand
ACAGAAAAAGAACAACAGCTCCTTCACGAGATGATAGAGACCTATCAAGGCTTAAAGATGATGTCACGCATCATGAAATTGATAGCCTTTATTGTCTTTATGTTTGTAATAGATTTTTCCCGTTGCGTGAACGCCATAGAGAATAGCTTCTCACATCTCAAAAAGTGGATAACAAAAAGTTGAGAGCTTGTCGCCTAAATCGCTTTATAATATAATGCAAAATGTTTTTATTATGCATACGATATGATATCTTTCTCTAAAGTGCTACTGAGGGTTCTATGATATTTACTTCATTCAAATTAGAAAATTTTTGAGGGATTTCCCAACCTTTAGAAATAGACCTTATAAAGGGGAATACTTCTTTTCCTTTTGTTCTTGTAGGTAATAATGAATCAGGAAAAACTACAATTTTAAAGGGTATTCATTATATATCGGTTCTTTGTCAAGGGGAAAAGTTATCGGAAGATTTTTTTACTTTTATTCGTCCAAAACGTGCTTTTTTTAGTGATAAAGTCACTTTGTCTGCATGTATTTCTTATGATGTTGATGATATGAAGGCTTTGAAGTTTTACAAGAAAATCGTTTGTGGTGAAAATAAGGAAAACAACCAAGGAATATTTGAATTGTCTTTTGTTTATGAATTTAAAAAAAGTGCATGCATTAAAGACAGTATATACATCAATGACAAACAAGTACAAAAAAGTCATTCTATTATGATATGGATAAGGAAACGCCTTGCTGAGATCGTCTACTACGATGATTTCATATTTGATGTACCTGAAAAAATTAGATTTTTAAAGAAGAGCCATAATAGAGATACTAGCTTAGCACAAGACGCACTTTTAACCTCACCAATCAATCTCCAATGGCAGAAAATCTTTAATGATCTACTTATAGGCGGGCACATGAATGATAACAATATAAAGAATAAAGAAAAAAATCTTGATATTAGTTTTCAGGAAGATGTTGTCGATTGTGATGACAACGATGCTGTTAAGCAGCGTATAGGATTGATCAATGGTTATTTGAAGTCAGTAGTGAAGGAAGGTTGGGTGGATATTACTGAAGGGAAGAGCCTTTTTGATGATTGTATAATAGAAAAATCTAATAGTGATCACGATACTGACAGTGGTTTTGTAGATTATTGTTTACAAATTAAAGCAAATAACCTCTTTTTTTATTTACATGAGAGAAGTAAGGGGTTTCGTTGGTTTTTTTGTTTTAAAGTTCTTACAGAAGTTCGCAGGTATAGAAGCAAAAATGGAATAGTTTTTTTATTGGATGAGCCAGCAAATAATTTACATATTCATCCACAGAGAAAAATATTAAGCTCCTTACAAACGTTATCGAGCATAAAGGGCAATAAAGTAATTTATTCGACGCATTCCCCTTATCTTATTAACGACGATAATTGGGATAATTTGTTTACCGTACGTAATGAAGCAAATGATTTTGAAGCGCCTCGAATTGTTTGTGAAAGATTTCTGGAATTAACTACATCTACTGAAGAAACTGTGAGGGCTGTTGAGCCTATTGTTCAAAAAACATGGATTACACACCTTGGAACAGGAGCTGATTGGATTATAAAAAAATTTAATGGAGTTGCTGCTAATGCAAAGAAAGTAAATCACATTGCTGATTGCGTGAAACATATTATTGGTGAATAATTTTCTCAGTTTATGCCGTAAAGCTTATACCCTTACGCGTTTTATTTAAATGCTAACACCCTTTTGTAAAACTTTACGCAAACTTCGTATTGATCACTCCGAACGTCTCTTAGATATGGCTAAGAAATTAGACATATCTGTATCATTTTTATCTTCTTTAGAGATTGGCAAAAAATCTTTACCTATTGGCATTGAAGAAAAGATCATTGAACTCTATGATTTAGATCAAGAGGTAGCAGAAATTTTGAGAAGAGAATCGGAAGCTTGTCGCAAAAGTTTCACTATAAAGTCTTCTGATACATTTAGATGTGAAGCTGTTGGTATGTTTGCTAGACTGATAAACATTATTTCACAAGAAAAGATTTAGAACTATTAAAAAATTGTTAGAGAAAGCTGGCAAAAAGAATGCGCATTGTAAAGGAAAGAGTGAAAATCCTACTCCCTTAACTTTAATTTAAGCATTCCTCATCTTTAAAAAATATATGGAGAATCAATAACTGAATAGGAATATAAAGCTATATGGTGGGCGATGAGAGACTCGAACTCCCGACATCCTCGGTGTAAACGAGGCGCTCTACCAGCTGAGCTAATCGCCCAATGCAATGATCAGCAATTGAATGGAGACTCTTTAAGGAAAAATTTTTCTAAACGCAAGAATAAAGATGGTATTTGATAATTTTTTTTAAAAATGCATAATCCTTCTTGACATAAACGCATGAACCCCTTACACGACCGCTTGTACCAAATTAAATTGGTTCGAAAAAAATGCGCGGGTGTAGCTCAGTTGGTTAGAGTGCTGGCCTGTCACGCCGGAGGTCGCGGGTTCGAGCCCCGTCACTCGCGCCATTTCGTAATTCCTTATGAAATTTCCTTTTTAAAATATCCATATGCTATGAGTGATGTGGTGGAGTATTTGATTGGGGAATAAATATGTTTTTTCTTTCTTTTTATATGGTTTATAAGAATAGGGCTTGCGTCTTTCTTTGCTCTGCGTTACCTATGCCGATAAGAAAAGTATCGCTCTGTATGTCTTTGAAGCAGTATAAATAGAGTTAATAGAGCAATTGTTAAATTTGTCTGTTTGGTCTCGCAATATTGAATCATTGTGTTAAACTCAGGCATTTCGTTACGATGGAAGAGGGTTATGGCTTATTTATTGAGCTCTTATTTACCAGTCTTGATTTTCATTATTGTGTCAGCGGTTATTGCTGGAGTTTTGTTGATTACACCTTACATTGTAGCATATCGTTCCCCCGATCCTGAAAAATTATCGGCTTATGAATGTGGGTTTAATTCATTTAGTGATGCGCGCATGAAGTTTGATATTCGTTTTTATTTGGTATCAATTTTATTTATTATTTTTGATCTTGAAGTTGCTTTTCTTTTTCCTTGGGCCGTTTCATTCGAATCAATAGGTATGTTTGGCTTTTGGTCGATGATTGTGTTTTTAGCAATTTTGACTATTGGATTCATATATGAATGGAAAAAAGGAGCTCTTGAATGGAATTAAGATCTAATAATTCAACGATTACAGCTCCAAAACCAAAGGGAATCATTGATCCCAATACTGGAGAGTTGATAGGATCTGATGATAAGTTTTTTCGTGATATCAATGCTGAATTATCAGATAAGGGGTTTTTAGTTACCTCGGCAGATGCTTTGATTACTTGGGCACGTACCGGTTCTTTAATGTGGATGAGTTTTGGTTTGGCTTGTTGTGCTATCGAAATGATGCAATGCTCAATGCCTCATTATGATAATGAGCGTTTTGGATATGCACCACGAGCTTCACCCCGTCAGTCAGATGTAATGGTAGTTGCTGGTACGCTCACAAATAAGATGGCGCCTGCTTTAAGAAAAGTGTACGATCAGATGCCAGAGCCACGTTATGTGATTTCTATGGGATCATGTGCAAACGGTGGGGGATATTATCATTATTCCTATTCAGTAGTGCGGGGATGTGATCGTATCGTGCCTGTTGATATATATGTCCCAGGGTGTCCACCTACAGCAGAGGCATTATTATACGGCATATTGTTGCTACAGAAAAAAATCCGTCGTACCGGATCCATAGAGCGATAGAGAGTTTTCTTGTCATGGTGGATGAAACATTGGTTGAGCTTGCTGCTTATTTGGAAAACAAATTAAAAAATAAGCTTGAAGAGACAGTTCTTGCTTTTGGTGAATTGACCATTGTGGCACGTCTTGATGCAATTATCGATGTCTTAATGTTTGTTCGTGATGATTCTCGCTGTCAATTTGTTAATCTTACAGATATTAGTGGTGTGGATTATCCTTCTCGCGATAAGCGCTTTGATGTTTCTTACCAATTGTTATCTCCTCGTGAGAATTTACGCTTACGTGTAAAAGTTCGTACAGATGAAAATACTCCTGTTGCTTCAGCTTGTACGGTTTATCCTGGCGCAGAGTGGTATGAACGTGAAACGTATGATATGTATGGGATTTTATTTTCAGGACATCCGGATTTGAGACGGATTTTAACAGATTATGGGTTTGAAGGATATCCTTTACGCAAAGACTTTCCTGTGACAGGATTTGTTGAATGCCGTTATGATAATGAAGCAAAGAGGGTGATTTATGAGCCTGTTGTTTTGCGCCAAGAGATGCGTAATTTTGATTTTCTTTCTCCTTGGGAAGGAGGGCAGTATACTTTGCCATGTGATGGGAAAGCAGATGAAAAAAAATAATATTGGTTTTGATGAGGCGTTATATTAGAGTATTGTATTTCTTAAGTAATTAAATATTTTTTAGCGTGATAGATTTTTTGATATTTGATATGAAGTTTTTTAAAAAGCAAGGGGTTGATTGTGGCTGAGGTCAATGTTCGAAACTTTAATATCAATTTTGGTCCGCAGCATCCTGCCGCGCATGGGGTTTTGCGCATGGTTCTGGAGCTGGACGGTGAAGTTGTTGAGCGTGTAGATCCACATATTGGGTTGTTGCACCGCGGTACTGAAAAATTAATGGAAACAAAGACTTATCTCCAAGCTGGTCCTTATCTAGATCGTTTGGATTATGTTGCTCCTATGAATCAGGAACATGCTTTTGTTCTTGCTATTGAAAAGTTATTAGATATTAAAGTTCCTAAAAGAGGGCAATTAATACGTGTTTTGTTTTCTGAAATTGGGCGTATTCTTAATCATTTGCTTAATGTAACGACACAGGCAATGGATGTTGGCGCTTTAACACCACCGCTTTGGGGGTTTGAGCAACGTGAAAGGTTGATGATTTTTTATGAGCGTGCTTGCGGTGCTCGTCTTCATGCAAATTATTTTCGTCCCGGTGGCGTGCATCAAGATTTACCAGAATCTTTAGTTGAAGATATTGGTGATTTTATTGATCCATTTCTTGTTTCTCTCGGAAAACTTGATGCGCTTGTGACCCCAAATCGGATTTTTAAGCAGCGTAATGTGGATATTGGCGTTGTAAGTATTGATGAAGCTTGGGTACGCGGTTTTTCTGGGGTTATGATTCGTGGAGCTGGTGTTCCGTGGGATTTGCGTAAAAGTCAGCCTTATGAATGTTACGATGAAATGGAATTCGATATTCCTGTAGGTAAAAATAGCGATTGTTATGATCGCTATCTTATTCGTATGGAAGAAATGCGTCAATCAGCGAAAATCATGCGCCAATGTGTGGAGCGTTTACTGAGTACTGAAAAAAATGGACCGGTTTCGAGCTTGGATCGCAAAATTGTACCACCGAAGCGGAGCGAAATGAAAAGCTCGATGGAAGCACTGATTCATCACTTTAAACTCTATACGGAAGGTTTTCATACACCTCCTGGAGAAGTATATGTTGCTGTGGAAGCTCCGAAGGGTGAGTTTGGTGTTTATCTTGTTTCTGATGGAACCAATAAGCCTTATCGTGTCAAGTTGCGTGCTCCTGGGTTTGCTCATCTCCAAGCTATGGATTTTTTAACCAGAGGTCATATGTTGGCGGATGCTACAGCTATTTTGGGTTCGATTGATATTGTTTTTGGGGAGGTTGATCGCTAATGTCCGTACGCCGTCTTGCAGATGATGTTTATCAGCCTGCTGAGTTTTCTTTTACAAAAGAAAATCAGATATGGGTAAAAAATACTATAAAAAAATATCCTGTCGGGCGTGAGCAATCGGCTGTAATTCCATTATTAATGCGTGCTCAAGAACAAGATGGTTGGGTGACACGTGCTGCGATTGAGCATATTGCTCAGATTCTTTCCATGGCTTATATTCGTGTTCTGGAAGTTGCTACTTTTTATACTCAGTTTCAGCTTAAGCCTGTTGGAACAAAAGCGCATATTCAAGTTTGTGGTACAACGCCTTGTATGTTACGTGGTTCTGATGAATTGATTAAAGTTTGTCAGAAAAAAATTCATCATGAACCTTTTGCGACCAATCAGGATGGAACCTTATCATGGGAAGAGGTGGAGTGTCTTGGTGCTTGTGTTAATGCTCCGATGGTTATGATTTTTAAAGATACTTATGAAGATCTTACGGCTGAACGGCTTGAAGAAATTATTGATGCATTTGAAGCAGGTAAAGGTTCTAAGATAGCGGTTGGTCCGCAAAATAGTCGTAAATCGTCGGAACCGATTAGTGGTTTAACTTCTCTTATTGATGATGAGAAAGAAAAAAAGATCTCTCAAGTCTTCACCAAAAAAGGATAAGGAAAGAATGGGAACATAATTAAGTATTTTTCTTGAAAAAATATTTCATTATTCTACCCATGATGGCAACATTTAACGAAAAGTAAGAAGTCTTGAAAAGATATTTAAAATTTGCATTTGAGGAAAAGCGGAAAATGCTATGGGTAATAGAAAAAAAGGTGGGGTATGCTAGCTGATAAAGATCGTATCTTCACCAATATTTATGGCTTAAAAGACAAATCATTAAAGGCTGCGATGTTGCGTGGGCATTGGAATGGGCTGAAAGAGATGATTGACAAAGGTCGTGATTGGATCATTGACGAAGTGAAGGCATCGGGTTTACGCGGTCGTGGTGGTGCTGGTTTTCCTACTGGAATGAAGTGGTCCTTTATGCCAAAGCAGAATGATGGGCGTCCTCATTATTTGGTTGTCAATGCCGATGAATCTGAACCTGGAACTTGTAAAGACCGTGATATTTTACGTCATGACCCCCATACTTTGATTGAAGGATGTGCAATCGCTACTTTTGCTATGGGAGCCAATGTTGCTTTTATTTATATTCGTGGTGAATATATTCGTGAACGTGAAGCGCTTCAAGCTGCCGTTGATGAGTGCTATGATGCGGGTTTACTTGGCAAAAAAACGAAATATGGGCATGCTTGTGATATTGTTATTCATCATGGAGCTGGTGCTTATATTTGTGGTGAAGAAACGGCTCTTCTTGAAAGTCTTGAAGGAAAAAAGGGACAACCTCGGCTTAAGCCACCATTTCCTGCCAATATGGGGGTTTATGGCTGTCCAACAACAGTAAATAATGTAGAGTCTATTGCCGTTGTTCCAACGATTTTGCGGCGGGGTGCTTCGTGGTTTTCATCAATCGGACGAGCAAATAATGTTGGAACGAAATTATTTATGGTTTCAGGGCATGTTAATGCACCTTGTACATTTGAAGACGCTCTTGGTATTTCATTCCGTGAATTAATTGAAAAACATACGGGGGGGATTCGTGGTGGATGGAATAATCTTTTAGCAGTTATTCCAGGGGGGGCTTCTTGTCCAGTCGTTCGTGGTGAGGATATGATCGATGCGATCATGGATTTTGATGGGATGAGAGATGTCGGGTCTTCTTTTGGCACAGGGGGAATGATTGTTATGGATAAATCAACCGATATTATCAAGGCAATTTGGCGTATAGCTGCTTTTTTCAAGCACGAGAGTTGTGGTCAGTGTACACCGTGTCGTGAAGGGACGGGGTGGATGATGCGTCTTTTAGGGCGTATGGTTGAGGGAAGAGCGCAAAAACGCGAGATTGATCTTTTGTTTGAAGTGTCTAAACAGGTTGAAGGACACACTATTTGTGCGCTTGGTGATGCTGCAGCATGGCCTGTACAGGGGTTGATACGTAATTTTCGTCCGGAAATCGAGCGTAGAATTGATGAATACACGCGAAATGTCGTCCAAAGCAAAAATATTGCTTTAGAAGCGGTTTAATAAAGGATTTTGTTCTAAGAGCAACCGAATGCAAATTTAAAGTGGTTTATCCGCAGGTTGGATGGGTGATGATAAATATCAAAGTTGATGGCAAAGAGATTGAAGTTCCTGATTACTATACGCTGCTTCAGGCAGCTGAGGCGGCTGGGGCAGAAGTTCCACGTTTTTGTTTTCATGAATCTTTGTCAATTGCTGGAAATTGTCGTATGTGTTTGGTTGAGGTTAAGGGCGGTCCTCCAAAACCTCAGGCTTCTTGTGCTATGGGGGTTCGTGATTTACGATTAGGTCCTAACGGTGAAGCACCTGAAATTTTTACCAATACGGCGATGGTAAAAAAAGCACGTGAAGGTGTTATGGAATTTCTTCTCATTAATCATCCTTTGGATTGTCCAGTGTGTGATCAAGGGGGAGAGTGTGATCTTCAAGATCAAGCAATGCTTTATGGACGAGATTGTTCTCGTTATACAGAAAATAAACGTGCCGTAGAAGATAAATATATTGGACCACTTGTCAAAACTGTTATGACACGGTGTATTCATTGTACACGGTGTGTTCGTTTTACAACGGAAGTTGCAGGTATTTCTGAGCTTGGTTTGATCGGTCGTGGTGAAGATGCTGAAATTACGACGTATCTTGAAAAATCTATGACATCTGAATTACAGGGAAATGTTATTGATCTTTGTCCAGTGGGAGCTTTAACTTCAAAACCTTATGCGTTTCATGCCCGTCCGTGGGAATTGGTCAAAACAGAATCGATTGATGTGATGGATGCGCTTGGTAGTGCTATCCGTATTGATAGCCGCGGTCGTGAAGTTATGCGGATTATGCCGCGTACGAATGAAGATGTAAATGAGGAATGGATTTCTGATAAAACGCGTTTTATTTGGGATGGATTACGGACCCAGCGGCTTGATAGACCCTATGTACGTAAAGACGGAAGACTTCAACCTACCAGTTGGACAGAAGCTTTTGCAAAAATTAAAATGGTGATCTCTAAAATTTTGCCAGAAAAAATTGGAGCAATTGCGGGGGATCTTGCTTCTGTTGAAGAAATGTATGCCCTTAAAGCATTGCTGAGCTCGTTGGGTTCAACGCTTTTTGATTGTCGTCAAAGAGGGGGTGCTTTATCGCCTGAGTTTGGGCGTTCGAGTTATATTTTTAATCCTACAATTGCGGGTATTGAACAGGCTGATGCTCTGCTTATTGTGGGATCTAATCCACGTCATGAAGCTGCTGTTTTAAATGCGCGTATTTTAAAGCGTCAACGGATGGGAAATTTTCCTATTGCATTAATTGGGGAAAAAGTCGATTTACGTTATCCTTATTCTTATCTTGGATCTGATAGCGATACATTAACGACACTTATTCGTGGAGAGAATGTTTTTTTTAATGTCTTAAAAGAAGCAAAGAGGCCCCTTATTCTTATTGGAGAGGGAGCAATTTCAGGAAATGAAGGTTTATCTGTTTTAAAAAACCTTGCTAAATTAGCGGATGATATTGGTGCTCTTAGTGAGACATGGAATGGATTTGGGGTTCTTCATAATGCTGCTTCGACTGTTGGAGGACTGGACATAGGCTTTACTTCTAAACTTGGGGTTGCCAATATACTTAAAACCTGTGAAGTTTTATTTTTACTTGGTGCTGATGAAGTAGAATTAGCCGATACAAAAGCTTTTACAGTTTATATTGGGAGCCATGGTGATAATGGTGCGCATGCTGCTGATGTTATTTTGCCTGCATCTGCTTATACTGAAAAATCAGGGCTTTATGTGAATACAGAAGGGCGTGTTCAAATGACAAATCGGGCTGGTTTTGCTCCAGGGGAAGCAAAAGAAGATTGGGCTATTTTGCGGGCTTTATCAGATATTTTAGGACAAAGGCTTCCTTTTGATTCTCTTTCTCAATTAAGACAATGCTTGTTTAATGATTATCCACATCTTTGTGCCGTTGATGATATACTACCTTCTGATATAAGTGATCTTAAGGCGCTTGGTTCAAAAATGGTTTCTCTCGAGAGTCAAACATTTACTTCTATGGTTAAAGACTTTTATTTGACAAATCCGATAGCACGTGCTTCTGCCGTTATGGCTGAATGTTCGTCTCTTGCAAAAAACCGTGTTATGCAAACTATAGAGTAAGGGCAAAGGAAAAGGAATAATGATGTATGATTTCTTTATGACTTGGCTGTTGCCATTACTTATTATCGTTGGAAAAACACTGCTTCTTTTAGTCGTTCTTTTGATCTTAGTTGCTTATCTTCTTTACGCAGATAGAAAGATTTGGGCTGCGGTACAATTGCGTCGTGGACCAAATGTTGTTGGTCCATGGGGATTGCTACAGTCTTTTGCGGATTTAATTAAATTTGTTGTGAAAGAACCTATTATCCCTGCAGGTGCAAATAAGGGTGTTTTTCTTTTGGCTCCTTTTGTTTCAGCGACACTTGCTTTATCAACTTGGGCTGTTATTCCTGTCAATGAGGGTTGGGAGGTTGCGAAGATTAATGTTGGCTTGCTTTATATTTTAGCCATTTCATCTCTTGAAGTTTATGGTGTTATTATGGGGGGATGGGCATCAAATTCAAAATATCCTTTCTTAGGAGCTCTTCGTTCGGCAGCGCAGATGGTTTCTTATGAAGTTTCCATTGGTTTTGTACTTGTGACCGTTATTTTAGTGAGTGGTTCGTTGGATCTTACAACAATTGTTCTTAAACAAAGTCATGGTTTTGGTACAACTCTTGGTCTTCCTTTTAACAGTTTTCTCGATTGGAATTGGTTGGTCCTTTTTCCAATGTTTATTATATTTTTTATTTCTGCGCTTGCAGAGACAAACCGTCCTCCATTCGATTTGGTGGAAGCAGAATCTGAACTTGTGGCTGGTCATATGGTAGAATATTCTTCAACACCTTACATGCTCTTCTTTCTTGGTGAATATGTTGCTATTGTTTTAATGTGCGCATTAACAACCATTTTATTTTTAGGCGGTTGGCTTCCTCCCTTAGATGTTTGGTGGCTTAATTGGGTTCCTGGTATCATTTGGTTTGTTTTAAAAGTCTGTTTTGTATTTTTTTGGTTTGCTATGGTTAAAGCATTTGTTCCACGTTATCGCTACGATCAGCTCATGCGGCTTGGTTGGAAGGTTTTTCTTCCTCTCTCACTAGCAATGGTTGTGATAACTGCTGCTTTTTTAAAGTTTATGGATTTCGTTTAAGAGGAGATTTTACGATGTCAGGTTTCATTCAGGCGGCAAAATCACTTCTTCTATTGGAATTTGTGAGTGCTTTTTTCTTAGCTATGCGTCAATTTTTTTCACCAAAGCCCACGATTAATTATCCTTATGAAAAAGGTTTTGTATCTCAGCGTTTTCGCGGTGAGCACGCATTGCGTCGCTATCCAAATGGTGAAGAACGGTGTATTGCTTGTAAATTATGTGAAGCGATTTGTCCTGCTCAAGCAATTACAATTGAAGCTGGACCACGGCGCAATGATGGTACACGTAGAACTGTCCGTTATGATATAGACATGGTTAAATGTATTTATTGTGGTTTTTGTCAAGAAGCCTGTCCGGTTGAGGCTATTGTAGAAGGTCCAAATTTTGAGTTTGCGACGGAAACACGTGAAGAACTTTATTATGATAAAGAAAAGCTTTTATTGAATGGAGATCGCTGGGAGCGAGAAATTGCTCGAAATATATTGATGGATGCGCCTTATCGTTAAGTGTATCGTTAAATGAGGTGTCGGATATTTTTCCGATAAATTGTAATCTGGTATGAAGTTTATACCAATTGTTTGAATAATTAAGGAGAAGCCTATGCTAACAGATCTAGCGGCGGCATTTTTCTATTTGTTTGCTTTTATTATGCTAACAAGTGCAGTTATTGTTATTACAGCACGCAATCCAGTGCATTCTGTTTTGTTTTTAATCCTCGCATTTTTTAATGCAGCAGCTTTGTTTTTACTTGCAGGAGCAGAGTTTTTGGGGCTTATTCTGCTTGTTGTTTATGTTGGAGCTGTCGCTGTTTTATTTTTATTTGTCGTTATGATGCTTGATGTTGATTTTGCTGAGTTAAAGAGTGGAACTCTTCGGTATGCTCCGATTGGAGCTCTTATTGGCATTATTATCGCTATAGAATTGATTGTTGTTTTTATGAGTAGCTATTTTTCTCCAGTCTTGAGAACGCATGTTGCGCAACCTATGCCAGATTTAGCGCAGCGAACAAATACACAAGCATTAGGTGATATTCTCTATACGGATTATGTTTTCTATTTTCAAATTGCTGGAATGATTTTATTGGTTGCAATGATTGGAGCTATTGTTTTAACACTTCGTCATAAATTAGGAGTAAAGCGGCAATCTATTGCGGAACAAGTTTCTAGAACGGTAGAAAGTGCCATTGAAATCAAACAAGTTGAATCAGGCAAAGGTATTTAAGGGGGGCTATGTAGATGTATATTGATATTACTCATTATCTCACTGTTTCTGCTTTGATGTTTACAATTGGTATTGCTGGAATTTTTCTCAACAGAAAAAACGTGATTATTATCTTGATGTCCATTGAGCTTATGTTGCTTTCAGTTAATCTCAATTTTGTTGCATTTTCAGCTTTTCTTCATGATCTCGTTGGTCAGGTATTCGCTTTATTTGTCTTAACTGTAGCAGCTGCTGAAGCTGCCATTGGTTTAGCAATTCTTGTCGTTTTTTTCCGTAATCGTGGTTCCATTGCGGTTGAAGATGTTAATGTAATGAAAGGCTAACCAGTGATGTATTATACGATTGTATTTCTTCCTCTTTTGGGTTTTCTCATTGCTGCATTAGGTGGGAAAACGATAGGAGATCGTGCGAGTGAATTGATAACATGTAGCTTTATGGTGATTGTTGCCATATTGTCGTGGGTAGCCTTTTTCAGAATTGCACTTGGTCATATTCCAGCGATTGATATATTGGTATTACATTGGATAACTGTTGGTGACTTAAGCTTTAACTGGGCTTTACATGTTGATACATTAACAGCTGTCATGCTTATTGTTGTAAACAGTGTTTCGGCATTGGTGCATATTTATTCAATTGGTTATATGCACCATGATCCTTCAAGGTCCCGTTTTTTTTCTTATCTTTCTTTGTTTACATTTATGATGCTTATGTTGGTGACCTCCAATAATTTGATCCAAATGTTTTTTGGATGGGAAGGTGTAGGACTTGCTTCTTATCTCTTAATTGGTTTTTGGTTTCAGCGCGATTCTGCTAATAAGGCTGCAATGAAAGCTTTTGTGGTCAATCGTGTTGGAGATTTTGGTTTTCTCTTAGGAATCTTTAGTATTTTTGTTTTGTTTCAATCGGTTGATTTTGCCTCTATTTTTGCAAAAGCTGCAAACAATAGCTTTATACAAAATATGACATTTTTAGGTTGGCAGTTTGATGGGCAGACGGCAATTACCATTACATGTCTGTTATTATTTATTGGTGCGATGGGAAAATCGGCACAATTTCTTTTACACACTTGGCTGCCTGATGCAATGGAAGGGCCAACCCCTGTATCAGCGCTTATTCATGCCGCCACAATGGTAACGGCTGGTGTTTTTATGGTTGCGCGTATGTCGCCAATTTTTGAACTTTCTTCGTTAGCTTTGACCGTGATTATTATTGTTGGAGCAACAACGGCGTTTTTTGCCGCAACTGTGGGGTTGGTGCAGAATGATATTAAGCGCGTTATTGCTTATTCTACATGCTCTCAACTTGGTTATATGTTTGTTGCATTAGGCGTTGGAGCTTATGGCGCTGCTGTCTTTCATCTTTTTACGCATGCTTTTTTTAAAGCCTTATTGTTTCTTGGTGCGGGCTCTGTCATTCATGCTGTATCTGATGAACAAGATATGCGAAAAATGGGCGGGTTACGCAAACATATAAAAGTCACCTATTGGATGATGATGGTAGGAACAATTGCATTAACCGGTGTTGGAATTCCAGGAACATTTTTCGGGACTGCTGGTTTTTTCTCAAAAGATGCGATTATAGAGTCTGCTTTTGCATCCCATAATATTGCTTCAGGGTATGCTTTTTATCTTCTGGTTTTTGCAGCCTTATTAACAAGCTTTTATTCATGGCGACTTATCTTTATGACATTTCATGGTAAGCCGCGGGCAACTGTTGATGTTATGCATCATGTACACGAATCGCCTCCAGTGATGTTAATTCCTCTCTTTATTTTATCTATTGGAGCAATGTTTGCTGGTGTTATTTTCCAACCTTATTTTTTTGGTGATTTATACGATACTTTTTGGAAGGGAGCATTGTTTACAAGCAGCCACAATCACATTCTTCATGATGCCCACCATGTTTTTAATTGGGTAAAATGGTCGCCTTTTGTAGCAATGGTTCTTGGATTTATGTTGGCCTATTTATTCTATATTGTGGCTCCTTCTCTTCCCAAGAAAATGGCGCGTATTATGCCAAGAGTGTATCACTTTCTTTACCAAAAATGGTATTTCGATCAATTATATAACTTTTTATTTGTTCGTCCTACCTTTAGAATTGGTTCTTTTCTTTGGAAAATAGGAGACGGTAAAATTATTGATGGTCTAGGTCCGAATGGTATTGCAGCACGTGTTGTTGATATTACAAATAGAGTTGTTCGAATACAGACAGGCTATCTTTATCACTATGCATTTGCGATGCTTATAGGTGTTGCATTGCTCATTACATGGATGATGATTGGGGGCGTAAACCAATGATCGATTGGCCTATTCTTTCTACGGTTACATTTTTGCCGCTTGTTGGTGTGCTTCTGATTTTATTTATCAAAGATGATAGTGAAGCAGCTCGCAATAATATACGTAATGTTGCATTTTTTACGACTATATTTGTTTTTATTATTTCTTTAATTATTTGGATAGGATTTGATTCTACCAACCCAAATTTTCAAATGGTTGAAAAGTTCAATTGGTTAGGGAATGGTATTAGCTATCATATGGGGGTTGATGGCATTTCTATTCTTTTTGTTGTTCTCTCGGCTTTTCTTTTGCCTTTTTGTATTTTAGCAAGTTGGGTGAATGTTAAGGAGAGATTAAAAGCCTATATGATTGCTTTTCTGCTTCTTGAAGTTGCGATTATTGGAGTCTTTTGTGCTCTTGACGCAATATTATTTTATGTTTTTTTTGAAGGCAGCCTTATTCCAATGTTTATCATTATCGGTGTGTGGGGTGGAGCACGTCGTGTTTATGCAAGTATTAAGTTTTTCTTATACACTTTACTTGGTTCAGTGCTTATGTTGGTTGCTCTTATGGCTATGTACTGGGAGGCTGGAACACTTGATATACCGACTTTACTAAATTATCAGTTTCCTGCTCATATGCAAATATGGTTATGGCTTGCATTTTTTGCTTCTTTTGCTGTTAAAATGCCGATGTGGCCAGTTCATACATGGCTTCCTGATGCTCACGTAGAAGCACCGACAGCGGGTTCTGTTATTTTAGCGGGTGTCTTACTCAAATTAGGTGGGTATGGTTTTCTTCGTTTTTCTTTACCAATGTTTCCTATAGCTTCAGCAGATTTTGCACCTTTGGTTTTCATATTATCGCTTATTGCTATTATTTATACGTCGTTGGTTGCACTTGTTCAAAGTGACATCAAAAAACTTATTGCTTATTCTTCAATAGCGCATATGGGGTATGTGACAATGGGCATTTTTGCTGCGAATGAGCAAGGGATACAAGGGGCTATTTATCAGATGCTCTCACATGGAATTGTTTCAGCAGCTTTATTTCTTTGTGTTGGGGTTATCTATGATCGTTTGCATACACGTGAAATTGCAGCTTTTGGTGGTTTAGTGAATAACATGCCCAAATATGCTGTTGTTTTTTTGATCTTCACTATGGCGAATGTTGGTTTACCCGGGAGTTCAGGGTTTTTGGGTGAATTTTTAACCTTAATAGGTGTTTTTCAAGTAAATAAATTGGTTGTTGTTTTAGCAACAACGGGTGTTATTTTATCGGCAGCCTATGCCCTTTATCTTTATCGGCGTGTGGTTTTTGGTTCCTTGGATAAAGAGAATTTAAAAGTATTAATAGATCTTTCTTTAAGAGAAAAATTCCTCCTTTATCCAATGGTTATTCTTACAATATTCTTTGGTATCTATCCAACGCCTATTCTTAAGGCAATGGCGTTTTCCGTAGAAACCCTCATCCATAAACTGCACTAGATAAGGGAAGAATGCACATGCAAACTGAAATAATAGCGCAATTAGTCTTAATTCTTCCAGAGCTTTTAATTGCATTAGGAGCTGTCGTGCTGCTTATGATTGGTGTTTATTCCAATACACGTGCTTCTTTAACAGTGACAGGTTTAACCATAGCACTTCTTGTGGCAACCATTATTATCCTTATAGTTTTTCCGAAAAATGGTTCATTTCAAACCAATGCGCTCGTTATCGATTCCTTTAGTCGTTATATGAAAATTTTAATGCTTATTGGTGCACTCTTTTCTCTTATCATGTCTGTTAGTTTTGCAAATGCACAAAAGTTGGATATATTTGAATTTCCAGTGCTTGTTCTTTTCGCAACTCTTGGAATGATGTTTATGATTTCAGCGGGTAATATGCTGTCGCTTTATATGGGCTTAGAACTGCAATCTTTAGCTTTATATGTTTTAGCAGCGATTAATCGTAATAATGTAAAATCTTCTGAAGCTGGTATAAAATACTTTGTTTTAGGAGCATTATCTTCAGGGTTGCTGCTTTATGGTATTTCTTTACTTTATGGTTTTACCGGTCAAATTGGTTTTCACGAAATTGCTCTTGCTTTAAAAGGTAAAAATGTACAATTGGGGGTCATTTTTGGAATTGTCTTTATTTTAGCTGGTTTGGCTTTCAAAATTTCTGCTGTTCCATTTCATATGTGGACACCGGATGTTTATGAAGGAGCACCAACACCGATTACAGCATTTTTTGCTGGTGCCCCTAAAGTTGCAGCAATGGCTTTAATCATCCGTATTATTGTGGTGACCTTTATTCCCCTAGGGCATGTTGATAACGTGATGCCTGCATGGCAACAAATTTTGGTCTTCATGGCGATTGCATCAATGATACTTGGTGCATTTGCTGCAATTGGTCAAAATAATATTAAGCGCTTAATGGCTTATTCGTCGATCAGTCATATGGGCTATGCACTTGTTGGTTTATCTGCTGGAGATATGCTAGGAATAAAAAGTGTTATTCTTTATATGACGATTTATCTTGGAATGACGATTGGCTCATTTGCTTTTATTCTTGGAATGCGCTCTCAGAATGGCAATGTTGAAAATATTTACGATCTTTCAGGGTTAGCAAAGACAAATCCGTTTATGGCTATTGTTATGACAATACAGCTTTTCTCTTTAGCCAGTATACCACCTATGGCTGGTTTTTTTGGGAAGTGGTATACATTTTCTGCTGCTGTCCATGCTGGTCTGACGTCACTTGCAGTCGTTGGGATGATAGCATCTGTCGTTGGAGCTTTTTACTATTTACGAGTCATTAAAATTATGTGGTTTGATGATGCAAAAGTGCATTTTGTTGCTTTATCGAAAGAGCTTCAATTTTGTCTTGGTCTTTCTGCATTCTTTATTTTATTTTACGCGCTTTTTGGGGTTTGGTTCGTTGAGTTAGCAGAAAAAGCAGCAGCAGCATTGTTTTAATGAATATGGTTTATACTTTATCAGATTTTGCACAAAAACAGGGATATACTGTTGAAGCGTACGATAGTGTTGATTCAACAAATCTCATTGCGCAACGAAAAGCGCAAACTGGTCATCAAGGTAATCTTTGGATTGTTGCACAAGAACAATCACTGGGAAGAGCGAGAAGAGGGAGGACTTGGTCTAGTCCAAAAGGGAACCTTTATTCTAGTCTTTTATTAATTGATGGTATTGTTCATCAAACTGCGGCTCAACTTGGTTTTGTTGCTGGAGTAAGTGTGGCAGAGGCAATAAAACAATTGATAAAAGAGGAAAAGCAGACAAACAATATTGTGAGCTTAAAATGGCCAAACGATATTTTGCTCAGAGGAGAAAAAAGCTCTGGAGTTTTGCTTGAGATTTTACAATTATCATCACAACAATATGCCTTGGTTATTGGTATTGGAATAAATGTGAAATATAATTATGAAGATGCACCTTATTCCACTTCAAGCTTAAAGAATATCGGTTTGCATATTGATGCAGAACAATTATTTACGGTTTTGACGGAGTGTTTTTCTAAAAATTACCTTCTTTGGAAACAATTAGGAGGATGTGAAATAATCCGAAAAAAATGGCTTTTATATTCCGCTCACCTTGGGAAACATGTCAAAGTGGTGAATGATGAAAAAGTCATTGAGGGTATTTTTGATGGTCTTGATAGTGATTTTAACTGCATCATAAAGCAAAAAGACGGTCAGACAGCCATTATAACAGCTGGGGATGTTCATTTTGGTTTGGCTGATTCTGTTAATGCAGGCCGTTATTGAAGAATTATTTTATCATCAAATACCTTAATGATTTGGGAGATGTTTATGGTTGCAGCCAATAGATGTGAATTTGTTTTTTTACCTTTAGGAGGTGTAGGTGAAATAGGGATGAATCTCGCTGCTTATGGATTTGGTCCCCAAAATCTTCGTGAGTGGCTGCTTGTTGATATGGGAGTTAGTTTTGCTGGTTCTGAATTACCAGGTGTCGATCTTGTTTTGCCTGATATTCGTTTTCTAGAAAGTGAAAAACATAATATACGGGGTCTTGTTTTAACACATGCACATGAAGATCATTATGGAGCCGTTCTTGATTTATGGCCAAAGTTACAAGTTCCAATTTACTGTACGCCTTTTACGGCAGGATTATTAGAAAGTAAAAGGCAAGCAGATTTTGAATTTCATAAAATTTCATGTAATATTTTTCAAGCTGGTGATTGTTTTCAGGTAGGTTCCTTTGCTGTAGAGGCTATAGCCGTTAACCATTCAATACCAGAATCTGTCTCTTTGGCAATTACAACGTCTTTAGGGACCGTAATCCATACGGGTGATTGGAAAATTGATCATACCCCTTCACTCGGGGCTCTAACCGATGAAAAAAGGTTTCGTGCTTTAGGCAAAAAAGGTGTTTTAGCATTACTTTGTGATTCCACAAATGCGTGTCGGGATGGTATATCTCCATCAGAGCAGCAGGTTCAAACCAGTCTTTCTGAGATTATTTTAAAAGCTGAAGGGCGCGTTGCGATAGCGACTTTTGCTTCTAATATTGGTCGGATACGTTCTATTGCTCTTGCCGCTGAAGCTTCTGGGCGTAAGGTACTCGTCATTGGGCGTTCCCTTAAGCGAAGTATTATGGTTGCACAAGAGCTTGGTTATATGAATGGTTTAGCACCATTTGTAACGGAAGATGATTATGGCTACATCTCGCGAAAAGATCTTGTTTTAATTGTCACAGGGAGCCAAGGTGAGCCATGTGCTGCTTTGGCTAAACTGTCACGTGATGGAATGAAAAATATTGCACTTTCCACTGGTGATACCGTTATTTATTCATCACGAAGTATTCCAGGAAATGAAAAAGCGATTATTGAGGTACAAAATCGTTTCATTGATTTGGGTATTAAAATTATTACGAATGAAGATGCACTTGTTCATGTTTCAGGCCATCCCCGTCGTTCAGAACTTTTACAGATGTATGATTGGATAAAGCCACAAATACTTGTCCCTGTACATGGGGAAGCAATGCATCTTAAGGCTCAGGCAACTTTAGCACGTCAAGCAGGTATTAAAACTGTTATAGATATCAGAAATGGCCATATGTTACGTCTTGCACCAGAGCCTGTAGAAGTTATTGATCAAGTTCCTGTTGGCCGCATCTATAAGGATGGTTGCCTAATTGGAGATGAAGATGAATTAGGGATTCGTGAACGCCGCAAACTAAGTTATGCTGGTCATGTTACTATTTCTCTCCATATAAATAGTAAGCATGAATTATTAGGGGATATCGGTCTAACAACATTCGGGTTACCTGAAAGTAATGGAAAGGGGGAAAGTTTAAAAGATATTCTTTTAGATATCGTAGAAAATACAGTTTATAATATCCCACGCATGAAACAGAAAAATAATGAACTTATTCGAGAGGCAACACGACGTGCAGTAAGAGCGGCTGTTCATGAAATTTGGCAAAAAAAACCTATCTGTACAGTTTTTTTACATCGGTCAAAATAAAAGAACTTTCCTATTACGTTATTTAAAAAGAGAAGAGCATTTTTATTTTATTGCTAAATAAGAAAAATAGAGAATAAAGCACAATAAATTTTTAAATGATAAGATCGTTATATTTGCAAGTATTCAGAATGCGGCTATAGATGAATAGAGGGTGTGATAAATTGTTCCGATATGATAGGTCTGATTAGGAGTTAATTATTTCAATGCGTCTTTCTCAATATTTCCTTCCACTTTTAAAAGAGAATCCTAAAGAAGCAGAAATTGTTTCTCATCGCTTCATGTTGCGCGCTGGAATGATTCGACAACAAACATCAGGGATTTATTCTTGGCTTCCTTTGGGAAAAAAAGTGCTTGATAAAGTTTGTAAAATTATTCGTGAAGAGCAAGAACGTGCGGGTGCAATAGAAATATTGATGCCTACAATTCAGTCTGCTGATCTTTGGCGTGAAAGCGGTCGTTATGATGATTATGGTTTGGAAATGCTCCGCATTAAAGATCGTCAAAAGCGTGATTTACTTTATGGTCCAACCAATGAAGAGATGGTAACAGATATTTTTCGCTCATATGTTCGTTCTTATAAAGATCTTCCGCTTAATTTGTATCATATTCAATGGAAATTTCGTGATGAAATTCGTCCACGTTTTGGTGTGATGCGAGCACGAGAATTTTTAATGAAAGATGCTTATTCTTTTGATCTTGATTATGAAGGCTCTAAAACATCTTATAATCGTATGTTTGTTGCTTATTTACGCACTTTTTCTCGCCTTGGCTTAAAAGCAATTCCTATGCGTGCAGATACAGGTCCAATAGGGGGGGAACTCAGTCATGAATTTATCATTTTGGCTGAAACAGGAGAGAGTGCTATCTTCTGTGATAAACAATTTCTTGAACTTACCGTTCCTGATAGTTCAATCGATTTTAGTGATAAAGCTGTTTTAGATGATATTGTTAAGCAATGGACATCTTTTTATGCAGCAACGGAAGAAATGCATAATGAAGAGGAGTGGGCTAAAGTTTCTGATCATAATCGTCTTTCAGCGCGCGGTATTGAAGTAGGGCATATTTTCCACTTTGGTACTAAATATTCTGCTCCAATGGGAGCAAAAGTTATGGGACAAGATGGAAAAGAGCATGTGGTCTCTATGGGATCTTATGGTATTGGGCCTTCGCGTCTTGTTGCGGCCGCTATTGAGGCTTCTCATGATGAAAATGGTATTATTTGGCCAAAGTCGATGGCACCGTTTGATTTTGGGATTATCAATATGAAGCCCGATGATGAAAAATGCACACAGGCATGTGAGTTTCTCTATCAGGGATTAAAGAAGGTTGGTTTTGATCCGTTATTAGATGATAGAAATGAACGCCCTGGATCAAAATTTGCAACAATGGATTTGATTGGTTTGCCAACGCAAATTATTGTTGGTCCTAACAGCATTGCACAAAATGAAGTTGAAATTAAAGATCGAAAAACAGGAATAAAAAAATCTCTAAAGGTTGAAGATGTGCTCAGCCAACTTTCTATAATTTAATAGGAAATGTTATGAAGAGGCTGAAAAATAAAGGTTTTTCATCTTATGAGTGGATGATCGCTTTTCGTTATATGATTCCCAATAAAAAACATGTCGTTGCCTCTGTTATTTCAATTATTTCTCTTATTGGGATTATGTTGGGCGTATTTGCTCTGGTCGTTGTTATGGCGGTGATGAATGGCTTTCGTACAGAACTTCTCAATCGTATTCTTGGTATGAATGGGCATCTTATTATTCAAACAGTTGATTCTGGTTTTGCTGATTATAAGACTCTTATTTCTTCTTTAGAAACTACAAATGGTGTGAAGTTTGCTTTACCTGTTATTGAAGGTCAAGCGCTTGTTCAAGGTGAAGTTCAAGGTGGCTCTGGCGCGTTAGTTCGTGGTATGCGCAAACAAGATCTAGATAAGCTTAAAACAGTCTCTCAAAATATTAAATTAGGATCGATTTCTCGGTTTGATCAAGAAGAAGGTGTTGCAATTGGAAGTGGCTTAGCAGAAAAATTAGGATTAACAGTTGGAAGAGATATTCGTATCATTACTCCAGATGGTGATGAGACTCCTTTTGGCGTTACGCCACGAGTGAAAGCTTATAAAGTCGTTGCTATTTTTGAAGTTGGTATGTCTGAATACGATTCAATATTTGTCTTTATGCCTCTTCATGAAGCACAAATGTTTTTTAATTTAGGCGATAAGGTTCAGTCTTTAGAGTTATTTTTAAATGATCCTGATGCAGTTGATCAAATAAAACCCGTTGTAGAAAAAGCAGTTGATCAACAGGTTTATTTAATTGATTGGCGTACACGTAATCAGGCTTTTTTTTCAGCTTTACAGATTGAACGAAATGTTATGTTTTTCATTCTTTCTCTGATCGTTCTTGTTGCTGCTTTAAATATTATTTCAGGACTGATTATGCTTGTAAAAGATAAAAGTCATGATATTGCAATTTTACGCACGATGGGTGCTCAACAAAGTGCGATTTTGCGTATATTTATCATTACAGGAATGATGATTGGTTTTATTGGAACGATATTGGGCTTAATTTTAGGTGTTATCGCGACCGCGAATATTAATCATATCCAAGACTTTATCTCTTGGTTATTTAATGTCGACGTTTTTAATCCTCAACTTTATTTTTTAACAAAATTGCCTGCACAAATTGAGTGGAAACAGACCGTCTTGGTTGCTGTGATGGCTTTATTCTTGTCATTTCTTGCTGCTCTCATTCCGGCATGGCGTGCTGCTAAGCTAGATCCCGTACAAGCTTTGAGGTATGAATAATGACAGCTATTTTAGAGCTTGTAGAGATTGAAAGACGCTTTTTCGAGGGTCATAAGCCGCTCATTGTTTTAGATAAAGCGAATTTTACTCTTAATCGTGGAGAGCTTGTTGCACTTGTTGCACCATCTGGTGCTGGAAAATCAACACTTCTTCATATTGCTGGATTATTAGAAAAACCAACCGCTGGTGATGTGATGTTACGAGGTGTTTCTTGTGCAAAGCGTTCTGATAGTGAGCGAACAGCTATAAGACGAAATGATATTGGTTTTGTTTATCAATTTCATCATTTACTTCCAGAGTTTACGGCGTTAGAAAATGTTATGATACCGCAAATGATAGCAGGATTAAAAAAATCCATAGCAGAAGATCGTGCGCGCAAATTATTAACGTATCTGCGTATTTCTCATCGTGCGAACCATCGTCCCTCAGAGTTATCGGGAGGAGAACAACAACGTGTTGCTATTGCACGTGCAGTCGCAAATGGCCCTTCAGTTCTTTTGGCTGATGAACCTACAGGAAATCTTGATCCCGTAACTTCAGCTTATGTTTTTCAAGCTTTATCTATCCTTGTTCGTCAGTCTGGTCTTTCTGCTCTTATTGCAACACATAATTACGCTTTGGCTAAGCAAATGCATCGTCGAATTACACTTAAAGAACAAAAGATTATAGAACTTCCTTAAAGCAAGGTACAAATTTTATACGACTAATTGAATAGTTTATATTACTTTATTCAAGGAGATTTTTTATGACAGTTTTTGTCGTTGACAAAAATCAATTGGATGCGCGTCGTCGCCGGTTGATTTTTCGTGCATGGCATCGCGGTATTCGTGAAATGGATCTCATTTTTGGGCATTATGTTGATGCTCATATCACTGAGATGAATGATAAAACGCTCTCTGAGCTTGAGTATATTATGTCTTTTGACGACCGTGATTTACTTACATGGATGACTGGAGAAATTTCCCCCCCCTCTGAAGTTGATAGTCCACTTTTTCGTGATATTGCTAATTATCGTTTTTGCTTAAGTTATTGATTCAAATGCCTATATTTAAAAAAATTATTATTCCAAAAAATAGTCCTGTTCGTATGATTTTTGATGGCGTTACTGATGGATTTGAAGCCTTTGCGCTTGCTAAGTTAAGTTCAGAAATTGGACAAGGCAAACCGCTCATCTATGTTGTTCATGACGGAACAAAAATTGCGCATTTACAACAAGTTTTAAATTTTATTGAACCCAATTTGCCCGTACTTCAATTTCCTGCATGGGATTGTTTGCCTTATGATCGCGTATCACCAGGAATTGCTGTCATGTCCCGTCGACTATCAGCTTTGGCACGCATAGCAAATTTACGTCAAAACCCACATCCTGCAATTATATTAACTACAGCAAATGCAATTATGCAAAAGTTGCCTCCTCGTGAAATGATAGAAGCTCAGCTTATTCACTTACATGTTGGCCAACGCAATAACATGGGAAATCTAATTCAATTCTTAGAAACCAACGGTTTTGAACGCGTTACGGTTGTCCGTGATGTTGGTGAGTTTGCTGTAAGAGGAGGAATACTTGATATCTTTTCTCCTATGGATGTTGAACCTTTACGCCTTGATTTTTTTGGAGATACCCTAGAAAGCATCCGCGTATTTGATCCAGAAAGTCAAAGGACAACACGTCAAAAAACTGAACTTTTATTACAGGCAATGAGTGAGGTTGTTCTTACACCAGAACGCATCAGCCGATTTAAAAGCAATTATACCCGTACATTTGGTGTATTACAAAAAAATAACATGCTTTATGAAGCAATTGCTCAAGGTCGGCGTTTTGCCGGTATGGAACATTGGCTTCCATTTTTTTATGAAGAGCTTGACACTTTTTTTGACCATTGTGGCAACCTACCGCTTGTTTTTGAGCATCTTATAGAAGAAGTTTTCATTGAGCGCTATCGCCTTATTGAAGACTATTATAACGCGCGTAAAGAGCGCGAAAATGATAAAGAAAATTCTACTTCTTATCATCCAATAGACCCTAGTCTTCTCTATTTAACGCCAGAGCGTGTTTTGGAATGTGTGCAACAATCTTCACAGCGTATTGATTTTTCGCCTTTTAATATTCCACAAAGTTTGGAACAAACTGTTATTCACGCACATGTTAAACAGGGATATGATTTTGTAAAAGAGCGTAATGCGCAGGAAAAAAATGTTTTTTCAAGTGTTATTGATCACATCGCATCTTTACGCGCTGCGGGCAAAAAAGTACTTTTAGCGTGTTGGAGTGAAGGATCTCTCAATCGTTTAGTACAAGTTCTCGACGAGCATGGATTAAAAAAAATAGATGTTGTAAAATCCTTGCAAACTGTCAAAGCAACACCACGAGATCATATATTAGCAGCCGTTATCATGATAGAACATGGTTTTGAGGCTGAAGATTTAGCTATTATAGCAGAGCAGGATATCCTAGGTGATCGCTTCATCAGATCACCAAAGCGTCGTAAGAATAATACAAATTTTATTTCTGAAATTTCTGCTTTAAATTCTGGTGATATTGTTGTGCATATCGACCACGGTATTGGTCAATTTGTTGGTCTTAAAACCATCACAACCACTGGAATTTTACGAGATTGCCTTGAAATTAAATATGCTGGAGGTGATCTCCTCTTTTTACCTGTTGAAAATATTGAGCTTCTCTCACGTTATGGCTCAGAAGGAACAGAGGTAACGTTAGATAAATTAGGAGGTGTTGCTTGGCAAGCACGTAAAGCTCGGCTTAAAAAACATTTATTGGAAATGGCAGGGCAATTAATCCGTATAGCTGCAGAGCGTATGACTCGTGCTGCGCCTGCTTTACTTCCACCAATTGGACCATTTGATGAGTTTGTTGCTTGCTTTCCCTATGAAGAAACGGAAGATCAAATGAATGCAATTGATGCTGTTTTGGACGATCTAGCCTCAGGTAAGCCGATGGATCGCTTGATATGCGGTGATGTTGGTTTTGGAAAAACTGAAGTAGCCATTCGAAGTGCTTTTGTTGCAGCATTAAATGGATATCAGGTTGCGGTTGTTGTACCAACAACTTTGCTTTCACGTCAACATTACAAAACATTTATTTCGCGTTTTCAAGGATTACCAGTTAAAATTGGACATGCTTCGAGGCTTGTAAAAGCGAAAGAACTTGCACGCGTAAAAAAAGGTGTTTCAGATGGTACAATCGATATTGTCATTGGAACCCATGCATTATTAAGTGGTGCAGTTAATTTTTTACGGTTAGGCCTTCTTATCATTGATGAGGAACAGCATTTTGGTGTCAAACACAAAGAGCGTTTAAAAGAGCTTAAAAGTGATATTCATGTTCTCACACTTTCAGCAACTCCCATACCACGCACTTTAGGGTTAGCATTATCAGGTGTACGTGAACTTTCATTGATAACAACCCCCCCCATTGATAGAATGGCGGTTCGTACTTTTATTTCACCCTTTGATGCACTTGTTATACGAGAGACTCTGCTTCGGGAATATTATCGTGGTGGACAAAGTTTCTATGTTTGTCCTCGTATTTCTGATCTGGCTTTTGTAGAAGAATATCTTAAAACACATGTGCCAGAACTGAAATTCGTTGTGGCTCATGGACAAATGCCAGCTGGACAACTTGATGATATTATGAATGCATTTTACGATGGGCAATATGATGTTTTACTATCGACAACCATTATTGAATCTGGTCTTGATATTCCAGCAGCCAATACATTAATTGTGCATCGCGCTGAGATGTTTGGCCTTTCTGCCCTTTATCAGTTACGTGGTAGGGTAGGGCGTTCAAAACAACGTGCTTATGCTCTCTTTACATTTCCTGCTGGTAAAGTTTTAACAGCTGCTGCCGATCGCCGTCTTAAAGTTTTACAATCTCTTGATACCTTAGGGGCTGGGTTTCAATTGGCAAGCCATGACATGGATATCCGCGGTTCAGGCAATTTTTTAGGTGAAGAGCAGTCGGGGCATATCAAAGAAGTTGGATTTGAACTCTATCAAAAAATGCTTGAAGAAGCTGTTGCTGAATTAAAAGATGGAGAGCTAAATGAAGATAAGCAATGGTCTCCTCAAATTTCACTTGGTACAACAGTGATGATACCAGAGAGTTTCGTGCCTGACTTATCGTTACGTATGGGACTTTATCGTCGTTTAACAGAACTTGATGATTTAGAACAAATTGATGAATTTGCAGCGGAGTTAATTGATCGCTTTGGTCCTTTACCCATTGAGGTTCAACACCTTCTTAAAGTCTTTTATATCAAAACATTGTGTCGAAAAGCGCATGTAGAAAAATTAGATACAGGACCAAAAGGGATTGTTATACAGTTTCGTAATAACTATTTCGCAAATAGTGTTGCTCTTGTTCAGTGGGTTGGGAAACAAGGTTCAATGGCAAAAATCCGACCAGATCAAAGTATTGCTCTTATTCGTGATTGGTCCACAGCGGATGAAAGGCTTGTTGGAGCAGCGAATATTATGACACAGCTTGTCGAAATGGCAGAACAACATTCTGTTTAAAAAATATCTTTATTATTTTAGAATTGTTACTCATTTATTATAAAATAATTCTATAAAAACAAACAGTTATTGATTTTGTATAAGAATAAAATTTAAGTTTATAATAAAGAGCCATTATATATTTATTGGGTTTTTATTATATACGCATTGATACAATGAAGGAAATAGATTAGACGGTTTAACAGCAATAAATAGCACTTTCAATATAATAAGCTAATAAGCTCCTGTAAATTTTTTAGAAATAATTTAGGTAAAGATAGCATGCTTTCTTCATTACAAAAGTGTCTAACTATCGTTTTTTTGTTACTCACTTTAATACATGGCGTAAAAAACGCTTATGCTGAGTTATCTTCTGATGAACAATACCAACATTTAAAAAACAAAAGAAAGAATATTAAAGAGAGCATACAATTTATTGAAGAAAGTATATCTCATTTGTGGATATTTGGGAAAAAAATATTTCTAAAGCAGAATACTATGAGCGTTTACAGGAACGGAATAAGTTATATAAAAAACTGAAAACTCTGAAGGATGAATATTATAATCTTGGTTCGAAATTACAGGATCTAGCTGAAAAAAAACAAAAAATTATCTCTAGAATACATATAGCGAGAGAGTATGAAGTAGGGGAGTATGAAGAAAAGTTGATTAAAGCAAAAGACTATTAAAAAAAAACTCAAACGTTTAATGAATGGGGAATGAATGAGAAAAGTGGAGGTGATGATGAGATAATGAAAAATTATCTCATATTTATTATTGCTTGCAATACGTTAGCGGATATATTGCAAAGTGATATAGGTGCTATTTTGCGCAAAGATTTTGATTGGAAAGATAAAGATTTTAGTTGGGCTAAAGGCGCAAATAATTCAATAAGTCCTAGTTTAGTCAGGGATATTAAAGAATTACTAACAGATGGCTCTTATAGTTATGAAAAACAAATATTTGACGATATAAAAAATAGTCTTACAGAAGATAATTGGTTTGTAAAAAGTGCACCTAAGCTTTGTAATACCATTAAAGAAGTACATAATATAATGCTTCCAAACAAGAAAAAGAATATTATAGATCGTATGCGTTTTCATGTTGAAGAATTATTCAATTAAAAATTATTTATTTGATTTATGTTGAATTATATTCAAAATAGAAAAATACTTAATTTTTCGTAACATTATAGTTTAGAAAATTCATAAAAAATAATGCTATGAGAATATCCAATTAAAAATTTACTTATACAAATACAGAGAAATTAAGATAATATACTAAATAATAGTTAAAATATATTTTAATTTTTTGTTTTTAATCATTATTTATAATAAAGTAATTTTATACACATAAGATAGTATATATTGTTCTTATCATATAATATTTATTATATATATATTAAATAATAAACTTATATATATTTTTTGTGTTTGTAGTTTTTTTATTTTTATCTGATTAATTATTTTAATGACGATACAACTCATATCATAAATCTTGTTTTATTAATACGATAAGAGAGATATTTTATAGCTCTAAGTTGTGTTATATAGAGAAACAAAATGATATTTTTTATTCACGTTATAAAACTGAGAGATGATATTTGTACAGAAGTGCAATAATAGATGTTTAATATATGAGCATAAATTTATTATGGCTTTGGGCACATGAGATGATTCATAGGGGGGGTATTCCTTTGTTCAGTAGTTTTATCTATAAAACTAACTCCGCTTGTGATGTGCAAGTGGATAAATTTTATTGATTCAATATAAGAGAGGTTTGCGCTATTAGGATCTTTCATACAATATAGAAAAAAGATAAATTATTATTATAAATTAATATGTTATTATATTTTAAGAAAGTTTATTATAAATAAAATATTTTCAGCAGTTATAGATTTTCTCTCTAAGAAAATGTGTTGTTTAATTAAGAAAAAAGCACTTCTTTAGTAACGTATTTTTAAACTAAACTTTTTAGTTAAACGCTATGGAATATAAAATTTTTATTACAAAAGCGTATCACTATTATTTTGTAAACAAGGGCAGAAAATTGTTCATTAGGAAAAAGTTCTCTTACAATTATGCAGAAATTTTAGACAATCAGTGATTTTAATTCATTAAATGTTTCAATAATATCGTAGATGATTTTGTTTTTGTGTATCACACGAGGCACATAAGGAAAACAGTAAAATTTATCTGATATTTTGGAGCTTCATGCATTGCAACAACCTGTTGCTAAGGCTCTATAAGCTTAACATGAAGAGTAATAAATGTAAAAAGTTTAATTAGTAAGTTTTTTAGAGTAGTATCAGAGTTTATTTTAATTAATATTGCAATATTGATTCGTTTGTGTAATCTTAGTTTAAATGCACAGAGGTATTTTATAGATAGATTGTATCCAATACCAATGTGATGAAGAGGGGAATTATATGAGTGTATAAAAATTAGAATGGCTCGTTGTATTTTTTCTCTAAATTTGACTTTTTTTTATATATTGAAGTAAAAATAGTAAAATTAATTGTTATTTCATTATAATTTAATAAATTTAAGTTGGAATTATATTTAATATTTTTTTGAAGTTACTTAAGAGCGCGTTGAAAGGATTAACTTAATCATGTCGCATAAAAATGTTTATTCTGCTGTTTCAGTATTAGTTGGAGCCGCTGCCCTTTTTCTTATAGCTGGTATTTCTGCAAATGCGCAAACTTTATCACAAGGTTGGTACAAAGTTTGCAGTAAGCAGCATGATGTTGATATTTGTAATACAATGAATACTGTATTATCGAATACGGGACAACCTTTAACGGCTTTTAATCTTGTTGAAATAAAAGGAAAGCAAAATGAGAAACGTATAGGTATTCAAGTACCTACAGGTCGTTTTTTGCCAGAAGGTGTTCACATTAAAATCGGTGACGAGTTCTCTAAAAAAATTCCTTATATTATTTGTAATGGACCAAGTTGTATTGCTAATGATGTCTTAGATGATAAGCTTATAGCAGCTATGAAAAGTGGTACAAAAATGGTTGTAACCACAGTTAATTTCCGTGGTTCAGCTAATCCTATTGAATTTTCTCTTAATGGGTTTACAGCAGCCTATACCGGTCCTGGTATGGAGGAAAAAGATTTCCAACAAGAACAAATAAAGCTGCAGCAAGCCATTCAATCAAAGCAAAAAGAAATTGAAGAGCGTATGCGGGCTGAGCAAGAAAAAGCAAAACAAAAATAATAAACCCCCACCATAGAATTGGTCGAAACGTTTTCTATAATTGTTTATTTGAGCCGCCACAGTTTTCTGTGGCGGTTTTTAAAATCCTTAATTTTCCGAAACAATTCTGCGTTTCCACCACCCAATACGTTCAGTTTTGGAAGAATCATTAGGCGTTGATGAAATAACAACGGGTTGATTAATTGTTTCTTCGATTTGGGAAGGAGAGGTTTCAACAACTTCCTCCATCTCGATTACAGTTTCTTTCTCTAATATTTTTTGTATTTGCGTTATCTCTTTAGAAGATGATTTTTTACGTGTTCCACGTGTTGATTTTTTACTCTTTTCAAGAGTTTTATCTTCTACCTCATGAATAGCTTTATCTGCTTTTTTTGTTTTAGTTTTACGCATAAAACTGGTTGTAGGTTTTTCTTCAGGAGATTTTTGTTCTGCAATATTTTGGTCATTCTCTAAAGGAAGTTGATTTTCTACTACTTTTGAAGAACGTGTTTTACGTTTTTTAGGTTTAATACTTTTATCAATTTTTTCAGATTCACTCTGTTGTTGTATATCTAGAGCTTGTGTATTATTTTTCGTTTCTTCAAGTTCAAAAGATTTAGCAGGTGAAACACGACGTTTGCGATGCGCTGCTTTAATTTCTGCTAAAGCTTGCTTAGCAAAATCTCCCACTGGTTCTGCATAAGGAACGCGAATCTGATGAAAACTATTATCTTGATTGCGTCGACCACCACGACGTCCTCGACGGCGTCCTCGACGATAAGAATCATCATTCAAGGTATCTTCTTTTTTATGAACGTTGGAGAGAGAATGATCAGTAATTTCACCGTGACGATTTTTGCGCCGACGCTTTTGGTTTGTTTCAATGGGAGAAGGATTTTCAATAGATTCACTTTTTATGAAAACAGAATCTTCAATTTCTTGCTTATTGTCATCTTCCAATGAAGATTGAGAAGTTCTCTCTGCTATTGAGCCTTTAGAAATAACAAGATGTTGTGTTCCAATACTATCATCTGCTTCAATACTAATATTAAGCTTAAAGCGAGCTTCTAAATTAACAAGAATGTTGCGTTTATGATTTAATACATAAAGTGCTGTTGCTACGGGGGTGCGCACGATAATATTATGTTGCGAATTATGAAGAAGATATTCTTCAATTGAGCGCATGACATGCAACGCAATTGATGATTCAGAACGTATATTTCCTGTTCCTGCGCAATGTGGGCAGGGCTGTGTTGTACTTTCTAAAACCGATATGCGAATACGTTGACGACTCATTTCTAAAAGGCCGAAGTGTGAAATATGACCTACTTGAATACGAGCACGATCGTTTTTTAAACAATCTTTTAATTTTTTTTCGACCAGCTTCACATTGCGTTCTTCAAGCATATCAATAAAATCAATCACAATTAAACCAGCAAGGTCACGCAAGCGTAATTGACGCGCAACTTCTTCAGCAGCTTCAAGGTTAGTTTGTAAGGCTGTTTTTTCGACAGAGAATTCTTTCGTAGAGCGGCCAGAATTTACGTCAATAGCAACAAGTGCTTCTGTTTGATTAATAACAAGATAACCACCAGATTTTAAAGAAACCTGTGGTTGCAACATTTTATCAAGTTGAATTTCAATATTATTTCGTGCAAAAATGGGCGTAGGATCACGGTAAGGTTGCACAACTTTTGCATGACTTGGCATGAGCATACGCATAAAGTCTTTCGCTTCACGATATCCTTGGTCTCCAGAGACAAGAATTTCACTAATGTTCTTATTGTAAAGATCTCGTATAGAACGCTTGATGAGATTACTCTCTTCATGGACAAGGCATGGCGCCGTTGACTCGAGTGTCAAAGTGCGAATAGTATCCCATAACCGCATAAGATATTCATAATCACGTTTAATTTCAGCTTTTGTTCTATTGGCACCAGCAGTTCGTAAGATAACGCCCATACCTTTTGGAACGGCTAATTCTTTTACGATTTCTTTAAGACGCTTACGGTCTTGTACGTTCGTAATTTTTCGTGAAATACCACCACCACGTGCTGTGTTGGGCATTAGAACAGAGTAACGACCAGCTAGAGATAGATATGTTGTAAGGGCAGCACCTTTATTACCACGCTCTTCTTTGATGACTTGTACCAACAAAATTTGACGTCGTTTAATCACTTCTTGAATTTTATACTGGCGCCCTTGTTTTCTTTGATAAATTGGAAGCTCTTCACGGATGTCCTCAGCACCGACCATTTCGATCTCATCATCAGAGATATCGGCATTTAATGCTTCTTCTGTATTATCAATTATTGTCGCTTCAGATGTGATGTCACTTTCAATATCGGCTGCTATGACATTGTTTTTTCCATTTTTTTTTGTTCTTCTGGAGCGTTTTTTATTTTTAGTTGCTTCTTCCGTAAAGCTATCTACAGAATTTTCTCCTACAGCTGCTTTTTCCTCTTCTTCAAGAAGAGCAAGGCGATCAGCAATAGGAATTTGATAATAATCAGGATGAATTTCAGAAAATGTTAAAAAACCATGGCGGTTTCCACCATATTCAACAAAAGCTGCTTGGAGAGACGGTTCCACACGCGTAATCCGTGCGAGATAAATATTCCCCTTGAGCTGTTTTCTATGTTCTGATTCAAAATCAAGTTCTTCAATTTTGTTGCCGTGAACAACAACAACACGAGTTTCCTCCGGATGGGAGGCATCTATAAGCATTTTGTTTGACATAAGTTAATATCCTGAAGGCGACATGCACAATTTTATTCAAACGAACGCTATAACTATTCGTAAACATAAAAGGCTGTCTGCCATAAAAGGGAGGTACCAGAAAAACAGGACGGAACACCACGTGCAGAGGCATGACTGCATTTACACCATTTCTCATCATTATTTCCATCTGTTTTTTATGACTCATATTTCTTAAAAGTCTCCGGTAAAATAATCTTTAAAACAGTTCGGATATCCGAACCAACGAATCTTAAGTAATGCAATCCTAATGTTATAACATAGAAATTTTTCATCCATAAAAAAGTCTCAACGCATAATAGGCAAAAAAACTCTAAAGACAACTTAATATGAGTTACAGATAATTTAGATGACTATTATCAGCTAGGAAGCATAAATATTCTTTTATGTTGATATCATGCGTTTGGCAAGTAACAATGTAAATCATGTATAATTATAATATCTTTATGACTTTAATTTCGTTTTTGGGTGTTTATTTAGCTTTTCTTGAAAAATAGAGAATAAATTGGTGTATCATTTTATATAACCAAGATAAATTATTACAAAGGTAGTGTAGAGTATTTTGCTTATGATAAGAGTTTTTTTTACCAAAAAGCTGAAAACAGCTTATGGGGATGTTATTGTGTTCATCACATACTTTTTATTATCTTTTTTGCTACTCCAAACCAGTGTTCAAGCCGCAGATCCTCTAAGACTTATTAATTTTAGAACCATTGGTGATAGTGTTCATACGCGTATTATTGCGGTTTTTAATTTAAAACCAAATGTTCGTTTACAGATTTTGGATAGGCCGGCACGTTTGGTGATCAATTTACCTACAATTGATTTTTCAATGCAAAATACACCTTTAAAGAAACAGAATACATTATCCATTATGCTTTCAGATGTGCGTTATGCTTTTTCTGACATACAGACTTCACGCATTATTTTGACAAGTAAAACGGCTTTTGTGGTTGAAAAAAATGTCGTAAAAAAATTAAATAATGGTTTATGGCAGTTGCTGATTGATATTCGTAAAAGTACACAAGAAAAATTTGATGAGATATTAAAAAAACAGCAAAGAAGCAATTTTGATACAAAAACACAGCTAATGCCAGCATATAATTTCCGTGTTGTTCTTGATCCTGGTCATGGTGGTATTGATGGTGGTGCACAGGGTGTTACTGGAATTTTAGAAAAAGATGTGACTTTAGACTTTGCGCGTGCATTGCGAGACGAATTACAAAAGGATTCTCATATTACCGTTTCTTTAACACGAGATTCCAATATTTTTTTAAGACTAAGTGAAAGAGTTAAAAAAGCGCAAGAGTTTGATGCTGATCTTTTTATATCTATTCATGCAGATACGATTGATCTACATTCTCTTCGCGGTGCCACAGTGTATACCATATCAGATAAAGCCTCTGATGCCATTGCAAAATCTTTAGCTGAAAATGAAAATAAAGTTGATTTGCTTGATGGTTTGCCTGCAGATGAAACGCTCGAAGTTACAGATATTTTGATGGATCTTACACGACGTGAAACACATACATTTTCGGTTAATTTTGCAAATAGTGTTATTTCAAGTTTATCAAAGAATCATATTAACTTGATTAATAACCCACATCGGTATGCTAATTTTCAAGTTTTAAGAGCTTCAGATATACCCTCAGTCTTGATAGAGATAGGTTATTTATCCAATAAAGAGGATGAAAAGTTATTAAATGATCCTCATTGGAGAAAACAAATGGCAGCCTCTATTGCTCATTCTATTCGTCAATTTGCTGATTATAGACAGAAAATGATACAGCCTCTTTAAATTTGTGAGAAAATAGAGTATCAATATGGGCTTCTAGTGTACCCTAGTATAAATAAAAGATAGAAAACAATTTCTCTTGATCTCAATCTTGTGGTGATATCCACTTGGTGTGTTTGAAGTAACGTATTTTTTTCTTTAATTAATTCTTAAGAAAGCGATAACCGTTTTTATGATGATTTTTTTAAGATACCTTCTTCGTTTTTGTATTGCTGTTGGACTTTGTGGTGCAATAACGTGGGGTGTTATGACCAGTGGTCAAGCAAATGCACTCCCTGATTATGAAGTTCTTTCACTTTATGAACCGCCAGTAATGACCCGCGTCCATGCTTCTGATGGCCGTCTTATGGCAGAGTTTGCAACAAAACATCGCCTCTATTTACCGATTCAATCAATACCAAAGCTTGTTATAAATGCTTTCATTTCGGCTGAAGACAAAAACTTTTATCATCATTTTGGTTTAGATCCTGAAGGACTTTCTCGCGCTTTGATCAATAATATTCGTAATATTGGTTCTGGAAGACGTCCAGAGGGTGCATCAACTATAACGCAACAAGTCGCTAAAAACTTCCTTTTAAGTTCAGAAACAACGTTAGAACGTAAATTTAAGGAAGCTATTTTAGCAATGCGTATTGAGAAAACTTATTCAAAAGATCATATTCTCGAGCTTTATCTCAATGAAATTTATCTGGGTCGTGGCACTTATGGTATAGCAGCTGCTTCTTTGACTTATTTCAATAAATCCGTCAATGATCTGACGCTAGAACAATGTGCTTATTTGGCTGCTCTTCCAAAAGGACCAGCAAATTATGATCCATTTAAGAATACACAACGTGCTATTGATCGGCGTAATTGGGTTATAGACCGGATGATTGCAAATGGATATGTAACGCGTGAACAAGGTGAAAAAGCGAAAGCTAAACCTTTAGGAGCGACAATCCGTGGGAGTGATAGCTATGTTTTTGCAGCTGATTATTTTACTGAAGAAGTGCGGCGTCGTTTAATACATCGCTATGGGGCTAAAACACTTTATGAAGGTGGGCTTTCCATTCGTACAACGCTTGATCCGCATTTACAACTTATTGCGCGACGTGCTTTGCACGATGGATTAATTAGATTTGATCATGCGCAAGGATGGCGTGGAGCTTATGCGCATATTGATGAGAAAGGTGATTGGGGGACAGAACTTGCAGATATCACAGGGCTAAGTGATGTTCCTGAATGGCGTTTAGCTGTTGTTCTTTCTACTAATCCCAACAAAGTAGAGATTGGTTTACAACCACAGCGCGAAGCTTCAGGTATATTATCAAAAAAACGGGAAATTGCTGTTTTATCTGAAGCTGATTCAAAATGGGCACTCCATATTGTAAAAGAAAATGGTTATCGAAAAACTGTTCAGAATTTATCTCATGTTCTGCAAGTCGGGGATGTCATTTTTGTTGAAAAACTATCCAATACAAACAACACTTATCGTTTACAACAAATTCCAAAGGTTGAAGGTGCAATTGTTGCTATGGAACCTCATACGGGGCGTGTTCTTGCGATGGTGGGAGGATTTTCTTTTGCCGCATCTGAATTCAATCGTGCAACCCAAGCTTATCGCCAACCGGGATCTGCTTTTAAGCCTTTTGTTTATGCAGCAGCTCTTGATAACGGATATACACCAGCATCCGTTGTTTTAGATGGCCCCATTGAAGTTCGTCAATATAATGGTGAAGTTTGGCAACCCAAAAATTATGGAGGTACCTTTGCAGGACCTTCAACATTGCGTTATGGTATTGAGCGTTCTCGTAATCTTATGACAATACGGCTTGCCAATGATATGGGAATGCCTCTTGTCGCTGAATATGCAGAACGTTTTGGGATCGTAGATAAATTGCAGCCTTATCTTCCCATGGCTTTAGGGGCTGGCGAAACAACAGTATTACGGATGGTTACAGCTTATTCCGTTATTGCCAATGGCGGACGCTCTATTAAGCCTTCTCTGATAGACAGAATTCAAGATCGTTATGGGAAGACAATTTATCGTCATGATGATCGTATTTGCGAAAATTGTAATACGAATTCATGGAATAATCAAAGTGAACCCACATTGATTGATGAAAGAGATCAAGTTCTTGACCCTATGACGGCTTATCAAATTACATCGATGATGGAAGGGGTTGTTCAGCGTGGTACTGCGGCACGTTTACGTTATCTTAATCGACATATTGCCGCTAAAACAGGAACAACCAATGACTCTAAGGATGTCTGGTTTATGGGATTTACTCCTGATATTGTCGTTGGTATTTTTGTTGGGTACGATCAACCAGCTCCGTTAGGATATAATGGAACAGGAAGTTCATTAGCTGCGCCTATTTTTGGTGATTTTATGGCAGATGCTCTTAAAGGGAAGCCAGATGTTCCCTTTAAGATGCCAAAGGGCATGATTTTAATGCCAATTAATCGAAAAACAGGAATGCTTGCCGAAAGAGGAGATCAAGATGTTATTATAGAAGCATTTAAACCAGGGACTGGTCCTGCTGATATCTATCAAGTCATTGGAAGTACAAATTCTTTTCAAGAAGGTGTTCCTGCAGTAACGACTTCTCCACAAGTCAATAAAGCTCTTGAAAGTGGGACAGGTGGGCTGTATTAATCGACAAAATCTCCTTTTGCCATGAGACATGGTTTTTATCTCTTTTTTTACAATGTCGGTTCTGTAAATAGAGTGATAGAACTGTAGCATTTTCTGATAGCAGCTATTAAATTTGTATAAAAGGCTAAGAGACACAACCAAAAAGAGTTTTTAAAAATACGGTGTTAAATTATGCGAGCAGAAATAGAAACATTAGTTGATGAAATCCAGAAAGCAATACAATTGCTAAGGGGGCATCTTTGACTGGGATCAATCACTAAAGCGTCTTGAATATCTTAATCAAAAAGCGGAAGATCCATCATTATGGGATGATGCACAACGGGCACAGGATATGATGCGTGAGCGTCAACGTCTTGATGATTCAATCAATGGTCTTTTATCATTTACAAAAACACTTGAAGAATGCATTGAGCTTATTGCGATGGGCGAAGAAGAAAGTGATGTTGAAATTATCGCTGATGCAGAAAATTCAATACGTAATCTTAAAAATGAGATAGATAAAAGGCAAATTGATGTACTTCTTTCAGGAGAGGCAGATCCGAATGATAGCTATTTAGAAGTTCATGCTGGAGCAGGGGGAACAGAAAGCCAAGATTGGGCTTCTATGCTCTTACGTATGTATATGCGATGGGCTGAACAGCATGAAATGAAGGTTGAAATTTTAGAAATTCATGATGGAGAAGAAGCAGGAATAAAGTCAGCGACTATTCTTGTAAAAGGGCATAATGCTTATGGACTGTTAAAAACAGAATCAGGCGTTCATCGTTTGGTGCGGATTTCCCCATTTGATTCGAATGCAAAGCGCCATACTTCTTTTGCGAGCATTTGGGTCTATCCAGTTATTGATGACAATATTGAAGTTGATGTTTCAGAGGCAGATGTGCGTATTGATACATATCGTGCATCTGGAGCAGGAGGACAACATGTTAACACAACAGATTCTGCTGTTCGCATCACACATATAAAAACGGGTATTGTTGTTCAATGTCAAACAGAGCGTTCTCAACATAAAAATCGCGCTACGGCTTGGTCGATGTTGCGTGCACGGCTTTATGAAGAAGAGCTTAAAAAAAGAGAAGAAGAAACCAATGCTGCTGAATCTTCTAAAACAGAAATCGGATGGGGACATCAAATTAGATCTTATGTTCTTCAACCCTATCAGCTTGTCAAAGATTTGCGTACAGGAATTGAAAATACGGATCCACAATCCGTACTTAATGGTAATTTAGATGCATTTATAGAGGCAGCACTCGCACGGCGTATTTATGGACAAGACAAAGAAATTGAGGATATTCGTTAATTATATATCCTTCCTTCAAGCCATGTAGATTTTTTCTTAAGCTGTTCATTTTATTGATGTTGTGATGTTACGATAGTCCTTGATACTTTAAAGGTTCAAAGAGGGATTTTTTGTTTCTTTCTTCATTTTTTTTCTCACACGCCAATTCTGCTTATGATATTGCAAGTGATAGGAAGAATCTGAAATAAGAAAAATTTTGGATATTCGGGGGACTAATATAAATGTAAAACAATTCATTATCCTTATCAATCAATATATTATAAAAATTGAATCCGTGGAAAAACTAAAATCAATTAAGGAGGATAACTTTTGCTTTTTAAGGCAAATCAAACACTCAATTTACAAGTTACCATTATGATATAAAAGTGTTGCAGTAGCTAAAACATTTTCAGCGTGCCCAGATACGCTTACTTTACGCCATTCTTCTGCTATTATTCCATTTGCATCAATTAAAAAAGTGCTCCGTTCAACTCCCATATATTTGCGTCCATACATGCTTTTCTCAACCCAAACACCATAAGCTTCGAGGGTTGTTTTTTCTTCATCAGAAACTAAGATGACATCAAGTTCATGTTTTACTTTAAATTTATCATGTTTTTTTACATTATCTGGAGAGATTCCAATAACAGAAACACCGATTTCATCAAATTTCATCTTTAATTTTGTGAAATCAAGTGCTTCGCTTGTGCAACCACTGGTGTCATCTTTTGGATAAAAATATAAAACAACAGACTTTCCTTTAAAGTCAGAAAGACATACCATCTCTCCTCCATCGCGCGGCAAATTAAAATCAGGAGCAAGAGCACCTTTCATTGGTCTTGTCATTGTTTTCATCTTTCTTTTTTGTGTAACAGGTATAAAATATCAGAGTACACAGAAGAAAAGAACTATTCAACTCTCTAGAATTTTATCGTTTTGAAGAGACTTTTATTTCCCTAACAAAATTCGCCCTATCACAACGATTGAATTGAAAGAACAAGCTCGACGTGAACAACATAAACAAAACAGCAAAAGATTATACTGGTTTCATCACAACATGTTTTTTCTTACCAAAAGAAAGTTTAATGGTTCCTTCTGCACTGACATCCCCTTCAATAATAAGATGTGTTTCATCCTCAATAATTTGATCATTTACACGGACACCTCCACCTTGAACGTGTCGGCGTGCCTCACTATTAGATCTAGCGAGTCCTGCTTGTACTAAAAGAGTGAGCAATCCAACACCTTTTTTTAATTCTGAGGCATTAATTTCAACAGTTGGAAGATTTTCTCCCAGAGTTTTTTCTTCAAACGTCTTGCGAGCCGTTTCTGCTGCTGCATCAGCAAGAACACGTCCATGCAACATTGCTGTAATTTCTGTTGCAAGAATTTTTTTTGCTTCGTTAATTTCAGTTCCTTGTAATAGAGAAAGTTTAAGAATCTCATCCATCGGCAATGGAGTATAGAGCTTTAGAAATCGTGTTACATCAGCATCTTCTGTATTGCGCCAGTATTGCCAAAATTGATAAGGTGAAAGTTTATCCGCATTTAGCCATACAGCCCCATTCAATGATTTACCCATTTTGGCACCGGAAGAGGTTGTCAGCAATGGTGATGTTAACGCATATAATTGCGGTGTTCCTAAACGATGCCCTAATTCGATTCCGTTAATAATGTTGCCCCACTGATCAGAGCCCCCCATTTGCATACGCAATCCATAACGTTTATAAAGTTCAACAAAGTCATAAGCTTGCAGAATCATATAATTAAACTCTAAGAATGACAAAGAGTGCTCACGCTCAAGTCTGAGTCTGACAGAATCAAATGACAACATACGGTTGACAGAAAAATGCTTTCCTACATCACGCAAAAATTCTAAGTAGTTTAAATTGCATAACCATTCAGCATTATTCACAATACAAGCATCGGTTTCTCGGTCACCGAATGTCAAATAGTTAGCAAATACCTTTTTAATACCATCAATATTTGCAGCAATATCATCTTGTGTCAGAAGGCGTCGCGCTTCATCTTTGAAAGAAGGATCACCAATCAATCCGGTCCCTCCGCCCATTAAAGCAATGGGGCGATGACCCGTTTTTTGTAACCAATAAAGCATCATAATCTGAAGAAGACTTCCAGCATGTAAACTCGATGCTGTTGGATCAAATCCAGTATAAGCGCTTACAGTTTCTTTTGAAAAAAGATCATCTAAGCCTTTTTCATCTGAAATTTGGTGGATAAAACCACGTTCGCTCATAATGTGTAAAAAATCAGATTTAAAGGCAAACACAGATTTAATTTCCTAATTTAAGAGTGCATTATTTTATATAATAGGCGATTATATAATGAGTTATCTATCATAACTGACACACACCTCACAAGAGAAAGAGACATATTGGTAACATAAAGATAATAATACAGGTATTATTTCCTTTTTACGCTAAAAAAGAGACTTATCAGTGATAGAAAACAGGTATGGCTGTTATTCTCATTTCTATCCTGAAATAAAATTTAGAAAAATTTTAAATGCAAACGGAAAAAATTACTTTGTTATGATCAGAAACGACTTTTGCTAATTTTTTATAAATCTATCGTATTTTCCTAAGTTAGTGAAAGTATTTCAGGAGGAGGAGCGAGAAGTTCATTGGAGATATGGTTATCCAAATAGTGGGCACATCGCTCAATAAGCTCTTCATGACATCCACTGAAAAAGTGATTAGCCTCTTCCAATATTTCTTGTGTGATGATGATACCTTTTTGTGTTTTTAATTTATCGACAAGTATTTGAACATCTTTTGGAGGGGAAACTTTATCGATACCGCCATGAATGATAAGCCCAGAGGAAGGACAAGGGGCAAGAAATGAAAAGTCATAAACATTAGGCTGAGGAGCAACTGAGATAAAGCCCTCAATTTCCGGTCGGCGCATTAAGAGCTGCATACCAATCCATGCTCCAAATGAATATCCAGCTACCCAACAATTTTTAGAATCTGGATGTTGTGTTTGCACCCAATCGAGAGCAGCAGCAGCATCTGAAAGTTCTCCTATTCCATAATCAAATTCACCCTGACTGCGACCAATACCACGAAAGTTAAAACGTAAAGTTGTAAAGCCACGTTGTTGGAACATATAAAAGAGGTCATAGACAATTTTATGATTCATAGTTCCACCAAATTGGGGATGAGGATGCAAAATGATCGCAATGGGTGCATTTTTTTGTTGTGAAGGTTGATAACGCCCTTCGAGCCGACCCGCGGGACCGTTAAAAATAATTTCTGGCATAAAATGCTCCTTAATGCAATAAAAGGCTCTCATTGACCTTGGTCGACTTTTACCATAGAATCTCTTAAATAATTATTAGATATTCTTTTTTTAGTGCACTTTTCAAGAAGATTGCGCTATTTTTTTAATCAATTCATAAGATTAATGATTGCGATGTAAAATGATTATAAAACGCCGATATTTTGATTATAATGCAACAACACCGCTCAAAAAAGTGGCACGGATAGCGTTGCTAGAGTCTTTAGAGATATTTGGTAATCCATCATCGGTTCATAAAGAAGGGCGTGCCGCTAAAACTTTGTTGCAAAAGTCCCGTCGGCAAATCGCTGAACATCTTAAAACAGATCCAGATCACGTGGTATTCACCTCTGGTGCGAGTGAAGCAGCAATGACTTTGTTAACACCCTTTTACAATATGGGGAATGCAAAAGTTAAATTTTCTCGTCTTTACCTTGGAGCGACTGAACATCCCTCTGTGGCAGAGGGAGGACGTTTTTCTAAAGAGTTGATAAGCGTCATTGCTGTTGATCAAGATGGGCTCATACAACAAGATAAATTAACATCACTCTTAACGGTTCACGATAAAACAAAAGGTTTACCTCTTGTTGCTATTCAAGCTGCAAATAGTGAAACGGGTGTTATTCAACCATTAACAGAAATCGCTGCTATTGTTCGGGATTTAGGAGGCACTCTTATAGTTGATTTGACACAATATGTAGATAAAAATTTTGTGGACATTCATCAGCTAGGAGGAGACTTTTTTATATTGTCTGCACATAAAGTTGGCGGTCCTAAAGGAATCGGTGCTTTTGTTTCATGTGGTAATCTTCTCATGCCACACCCTCTTATTATTGGGGGAGGACAAGAAAAAGGTCTCCGTGGAGGAACAGAAGCATTGCCCCTTATTGCTGCTTTTGGGGCAGCAATGACTGATTGCTTCACACAGGAGGAAATAAAACAGTTAATATATTTACGCAATAAATTAGAAGATGGACTACAAAAAATAAGTAAAAATGTTGAGATTTTTGGCAAAAGAGTTCAACGTTTGCCAAATACAACTTACTTTACCGTGAAAAATATAAAAGCTGAAACGATGCAAATTGCTTTTGATTTAGAAGGGTTTTCTGTATCAGCTGGCTCTGCTTGTTCTTCTGGAAAAGTAAAACAAAGCAGAGTTTTGGAGGCAATGGGATATCATGTTCCAAATGGTGCTATTCGCATTTCAATAGGACGTGATACAACTTCTGAAGATATAGATGACTTTCTATTGTTTTTTTCTCAAATTATAAGCAGAAAAAAAGAGGAAGATTTATCATCAGAAAGTTATAAAAATTAGAATTATTTTAAAGATAAAATAACTTTGATTGAAATTTTTGCACTTTACCTATAGCCTAGGAAATAATTTGCTTACTTTAATTTTGTAAAAAATAAGACTTTTAGTTACCGGTTTTTGACGCCAAAAATGGAGAAAATTGATGCCGGCAGTACAAGAAACAATACGCCAAGTCCGTGAAATAGATGTTGACCAATATAAATATGGTTTTGAAACCAATATTGAAACCGATAAAGCTCCAAAAGGCTTAAATGAGGATATTATAAAATTTATTTCCGCTAAAAAACATGAGCCTGAATGGATGTTAACATGGCGCTTAAAAGCGTACCGCCGTTGGCTGACAATGCAAGAGCCTCATTGGGCGCGTCTTGAATATCCTAAAATTGATTTTCAGGAGCTTTATTATTATGCTGCTCCCAAAAATCATACAGGACCAAAATCTTTGGATGAAGTGGATCCTGAGTTATTAGCAACGTACGAAAAACTTGGCATTCCCCTTAAAGAACAAGAGATTTTGGCAGGAGTAAGAAAACAGTCTGATCCCTCCACTTTTGATGACAGTATGTCTGTATCGGGGCAGGTAGCTGTTGATGCGGTCTTTGATTCTGTTTCTGTTGTGACAACATTTAAAAAAGAATTGGCACGTGCTGGTGTGATTTTTTGCTCTATTTCAGAGGCCATTATTGAGCATCCTGAGCTTATTAAAGAGTATTTAGGAACAGTTGTACCTATAAGTGATAATTATTATGCTGCCTTAAATGCAGCTGTCTTTACAGATGGTTCATTTGTTTATATTCCCAAAGGAATTCGTTGTCCTATGGAGCTTTCAACTTATTTTAGGATTAATGAACGCAATACAGGTCAGTTTGAACGAACATTAATTATTGCAGCTGAGGATTCCTATGTTTCTTATCTTGAAGGGTGCACAGCACCCCAACGTGATGAAAACCAACTCCATGCTGCTGTTGTTGAGCTTATTGCCCTTGAAAATGCAGAGATTAAATATTCTACAGTACAAAACTGGTATCCTGGCGATAAAGATGGAAAGGGTGGTATTTATAATTTTGTGACGAAGCGTGGAGATTGTCGAGGTGATAACTCTAAGATTTCATGGACACAAGTTGAGACCGGTTCTGCGATTACTTGGAAATATCCATCCTGCTTACTGCGTGGTGAGAACGCGCGTGGAGAGTTTTATTCTATTGCTGTTGCAAACGGTCATCAACAAATTGATTCCGGTACAAAAATGATTCATTTAGGAAAAAATACATCCAGTCGTATTATTTCCAAAGGTATTTCTGCTGGTTTTTCAAATAACACGTATCGAGGACAAGTCACGGCGCATCGAAAAGCACAAAATGCTCGTAACTTTACGCAATGTGATAGTTTATTAATCGGGAATGAATGTGGTGCGCATACAGTTCCTTATATTGAAGCAAAAAATGCAACAGCTCAGTTTGAACATGAAGCCACAACATCCAAAATTTCCGATGACCAACTTTTTTATGTTATGCAAAGAGGAATTCCCGAAGAAGAAGCTATCGCATTAATTGTAAATGGTTTTGTAAAAGAGGTCATTCAAAAACTTCCCATGGAATTTGCTGTCGAAGCACAAAAGCTTATTAGTATTAGCCTTGAAGGTAGTGTTGGATAATTTTATTTAATGAGATAAATAGAAGACTTTATGTAAAAAGGCTGTAACGGTAGCACATAATGCTAAAAATGACCTCTATGGTAATTACAAAAGTAGATGGATGCTAAGGCGAAAGAACACAGCATTGGTATCTGAAAAAACAGCCAAAACAGGATTAAATGATGTTAGAGATCAAAAATTTGCACGCCCGTATTGCTAAAACCGATACAGAAATTATTCGTGGTTTAAACTTGACAGTCCAAGATGGAGAAGTTGCCGCTATCATGGGACAAAATGGAGCCGGAAAATCAACTTTATCTTATTTGCTTGCTGGTCGTGATGATTATGAAATAACAGAAGGAGATATTCTCTATAATGGACAATCACTTTTAGAAATGGATCCAGCAGAACGTGCTGCATATGGTGTTTTTCTTGCATTTCAATATCCAATGGAAATACCAGGGGTAGCAACAATGGAATTTTTAAAAGTTGCGATGAATTCTCAACGCAAAGCGCGAGGTGGCGAAGAACTTAAAATTCCTGAATTTATAAAATGTGTTAAAGAAGTTTCAGCCAAACTTGAAATAGATATGGATATGCTAAAGCGTCCATTAAATGTAGGTTTTTCAGGTGGGGAAAAAAAACGCGCTGAAATTTTACAAATGGCACTTCTTGAACCTAAACTTTGCATTTTAGATGAGACAGATTCTGGTTTAGATATTGATGCATTAAAAATTGTTGCAGATGGTGTTAATAAACTTCGGGATTCAAAACGTTCATTTTTGGTGATTACCCATTATCAACGGCTGCTTAATTATATTATTCCTGATACGGTACATGTTCTTTATAAAGGACGAATTATCAAAAGCGGAGACAAATCCTTGGCGCTTTATTTAGAGCAAAATGGTTATGCTGATCTTATCAAAGAAGCGGTTTGAGGTTATTAAATATGAATGCACAGCAAAACTTATTAGCGGTTGAAGAAGATATACTCAATAATTTCAATCAGTATGCAAACGACTTACCTGGTAATAAAGCCGTGCAGGAAATTCGCAAGAAAGCTATTGAACGATTTCAAACGACACGGCTTCCTTCCCGTAAAATCGAAAGTTGGCACTATACCAATCTGCGCACATTACTAAAGTCTGTTAGTAATTTTTCAAAAGTCCAAGACAATCAATCGGTTGAGGCATTACTTTCAGAAAGCGCTGTTTTTTCTATGAACAATGGAAAAACATCGACACAGTCCAAGGTAGACAATATTACAGTAAAACGCCTTTCAGAAGCATTAGAAGATAATTCTGTACAGATAAGTCAAAACATTTCTGATGAGGATTTTATTGGACAGTTAAATACAGCTTTTGTTACGGATGGTTGGCTTTTTCACATTCCTGAAAATACAAAGTTAAATATACCCATTGAACTACAAAATATACAAATGGGCGGACAATCTCATATTTTTTCTGATATAAAAGTTGATAAAAATAGTCAGGTTGTGTTTATTGAACATCAGGTTGGCAATGATAAAGATACCTTTGTCAGTTCAATATTTTCATTAAATATTGCTGCTGAGAGTGATGTTACGTGGATTCTTATTCGCAATCGTGATTTTAATTCTACACAGTTTGGTCAATTTCGTGCTATTCTTGATCAAGGAGCGAAATTATCACTTTATGTCATTAATATAGGGAGTCAACTAAATCGCCAGGAAGTCGATGTTAAGTTACAGGGAGAAGAATCTGATTTTCAATTACGCGTTATAAATTTATTATCAGGGCAAACACATAGTGATCTTACAATGACTGTTTGTCACCTTGACGAAAGATCAACCTCAACGGAAATTATACGCAATGTGGTTGCAGATAAGGCTGTAGGTGTTTTTCAAGGGATAATACGTGTTGCTCAAAAAGCGCAAAAAACAGATGCACGTATGGCCTGTAATAGCCTTATCCTTTCAGATAAGGCAGAATTTAATGCAAAACCTGAATTAGAGATTTTTGCTGATGATGTTGCATGCGGTCATGGTGCAACAGTTGCTAATATTAATCATGATTATCTTTTTTATCTCATGGCGCGCGGTATTCCATTTAAAACGGCTCGTGCACTTTTGATTAAAGGATTTATCTCTGAACTTATTGATGACATCAAGCAAGATCATATTCAAACTGTTTTAGAGAATATCATTGGTAAATGGCTTGAAAAAAATGTTTAAGGGAGGAGAAATGGAAAATAACGTACAAACATTGACTTATAATGTCGAAGAAATTCGGCGTGATTTTCCTATTTTGCACCATCAAGTTTATGGAAAGCGATTAGCATATCTTGATAGTGGTGCTTCTGCCCAAAAGCCACAATCAGTACTCAATGCAATGAATAATTATTATCACTATAGTTATGCTAATGTGCATAGAGGAATGTATTTTTTAGCCAATATGGCAACACAATCCTATGAAAATTCTCGTAAAACCGTTCGTGTTTTTCTAAATGCTCAAAAAGCAGAGGAAATTGTTTTTACGAAAAATGCAACGGAAGCTATTAATACTGTTGCTTATGGTTGGGCTATGCCCAAACTCAAAGAAGGTGATGAGATTGTTCTAACGATTATGGAACATCATTCAAATATTATTCCTTGGCATTTCCTCCGAGAACAAAAAGGTGTTAAACTTGTTTTTGTTCCTGTTGATGAGAATGGTGTTCTGCATATTGAAGATTTCCAAAAGGCTTTAAGCGAAAAAACACGGCTTGTTGCTATAACGCATATGTCCAATATATTAGGAACGGTGCCTCCTGTTAAAGAAATTATTAAGCGAGCACATCAAAATTCTATTCCTGTTCTTGTTGATGGCTCTCAAGGAGCAATACATTTAACTGTTGATGTGCAAGATCTCGATTGTGATTGGTATGTCTTTACAGGTCATAAGCTGTATGGTCCCACCGGTATTGGTGTTCTTTATGGGAAGGAACATAGATTAGAGGAAATGCGTCCTTTTCAAGGGGGAGGGGAAATGATCGAGGAAGTAACAACCGATAAGGTTCTTTATAATGCTCCTCCTTATCGTTTTGAAGCAGGTACTCCTCCTATTGTTGAAGCTATTGGATTGGCTGCGGCTATTGATTATATACAAGAGAAAGGTCGGAGTAAGATTCATGCTCATGAAATGTCCCTTTTAGCTTATGCGCATGAAAAACTTAAAACAGTTGATTCATTGCGTATTTATGGTCATTCTCCCAATAAAGGAGCTATTATATCATTTGCAATTGAAGGGATTCATGCCCATGATATCGCTATGTTTATTGATAGAAAAGGGATTGCGATACGTGCGGGAACCCATTGTGCACAGCCTTTATTACAGCGCTTTGGTCTAACATCTATTTGCCGCGCATCGTTAGCCATGTATAACACTCAAGAAGATATAGATCAATTGGTAGAAGCATTGCAAGAAACAAGGACATTTTTTAATGGCTGAATTAATTGAAGAGCGTCATTCTCCAGAATCTGTTGAAACTGTAAGTGAAAATAAAAAATCTTACATATCAGCAATTCCAGCAGATGAAATTGATCGTATGACGAATGATATTATTGCTGCTCTCAAAACAGTTTATGACCCAGAGATTCCTGCTGATATTTATGAGCTAGGACTGATTTATCGTATTGATATTGAAGATGATCGTTCAGTAAAAATTGAAATGACTCTTACGGCACCGGGATGTCCTGTTGCTGGTGAAATGCCGGGATGGGTAGAAAATGCGGTTAGTGCAGTTGAAGGGGTTTCGTATGTTGAAGTCACTATGACTTTTGATCCACCGTGGACACCTGATTGTATGTCAGAAGAAGCGCAAATTGCTGTCGGATGGTACTAACAATACTCCTGTTCGTGAATACATCGTTTTTCGCAAACATTTGGGTTTAAAAACGATTACATGCATCATAATAAACCAAAATTAGAACTTAACTGGATTGGAAAAGAAAAGCGCCCCAAACTAAAGCCTCATGTCTTATTAGAAAATGTTGAAAAATCTTATCATGCCTCGCGTCAAATATCATCTCAGGATATTTTTGATAATAAACTTATTTTTGGTGATAATTTACTCGCACTCAAGGCACTTGAGCAAGAATATACGGGAAAGGTAAAATGTATCTATATTGATCCACCTTATAATACAGGCAATGCCTTTGAACATTATGAAGATGGTTTGGAGCATTCCATATGGCTAAGCCTTATGAGAGACAGATTAGAATTGTTACATCGTTTACTGGCAGAAGATGGAAGTATCTGGATTTCCATTGATGATGATGAACAAGCCTATCTTAAAGTGATGATGGATGAAATTTTTGGTCGCCAAAATTTCATCAACAATATTATTTGGCAAAAGAAATATGCTCCACAAAATGATACAAAATGGCTTTCTGATAATCATGATTTTATAATGGTTTATGCCAAAGATAAAACGATTTGGCGCCCTCAATTGCTTCCTCGTTCAAACGATATGGATGCGCGCTATAAAAATCCTGATAATGATCCTCGCGGTCCTTGGAAATCTGGAGATTTATCCGTAAAAAGAGTAACATCTAAGGATATTTATGAAATCATCACACCTTCTGGACGCAAGGTAATGCCTCCTAATGGTAGAAGTTGGGCTATGAATAAAAAAAAATTCTTTGAATTATTGAATGATAATCGTATTTGGTTTGGCCCCACAGGAAGCAATGTTCCTTCTTTGAAGCGTTTTTTATCAGAAGTAAAAAATGGCATGGTTTCAATGACAATTTGGCTTTATGAGGAAGTAGGGCACAACCAAGATGCCAAAAAAGAAGTCAAAGCCTTTAATTCTGATAATGTCTTTACCACTCCCAAACCTGAGCGATTAATGGAACGCATCATTCAACTTGCCACTAACCCTGGTGATCTTGTATTGGATTCCTTTGCTGGTTCTGGTACGACCGGTGCTGTTGCTCATAAAATGGGCCGCAAGTGGATTATGATTGAACTTGGTGAACATTGCCATACGCACATTATTCCTCGTTTAAAAAAAGTAATTGATGGAACTGATCAAGGGGGAATTTCTAAAAGTGTAAATTGGCAAGGTGGCGGTGGGTTTCGTTATTATCGCCTTGCACCTTCTCTGTTGCAAAAAGATCCATGGGGACAATGGATTATTCGTCGCGAATATAATGCTACCATGCTATCAGAAGCCATGTGTAAACATATGGGATTTACCTATGCACCGGATGAAAATCATTATTGGATGCAGGGATATTCAACGGAAACAGATTATATTTATGTCACAACAAGCGCTATGACCTATGAACAACTCCGTATCATGAGTGAAGAGGTTGGCTCTCATCGCACGTTGCTGGTTTGTGGTACAGCCTTTGATACAAAATCAGCATCCTTTGAAAATCTGACACTCACTAAAATCCCCCGTGCAATATTAGAAAAATGCGAATGGGGAAGGGACGATTACAGTTTAAATGTAGCCAACCTTGAACCAGTGATTGTGGTAAAAGAAAATAACAAAAATAAAGATATTGCGCAACAAGAGTTAGATCTATTTGAATAAATATAAACGAGGCAGGTTACGAATGAGCCGTAATAAACAAAAATTAGAACTTAATTGGATTGGAAAAGAGAAACGCCCCAAACTGGAACCTCGTATATTGTTAGAAGATCTTGAAAAATCTTATCATGCTTCGCGTCAAATATCATCTCAGGATATTTTTGATAATAAACTTATTTTTGGTGATAATTTACTCGCACTCAAGGCACTTGAGCAAGAATATACGGGAAAGGTAAAATGTATCTATATTGATCCACCTTACAATACAGGCAATGCCTTTGAACATTATGAAGATGGTTTGGAGCATTCTCTATGGCTCAGTCTTATGAGAGACAGGCTAGAATTGTTACATCGCTTATTGGCAGAAGATGGAAGTATCTGGATTTCCATTGATGATAATGAACAAGCCTATCTTAAAGTAATGATGGATGAAATTTTTGGTAGAAAAAATTTTATTATTCAAAGTACAATAAAGCGTAGTGCTCCAACAGGACATAAAGCTATTAATCCAGCGCCAGTTCAAGTAGCTGATTATTTGTTAGCATATGCAAAAAGAAAAAAAAGCTGGTCTTATAAACCACAATATGCACAACGCAATTACGATTATGCGTACAATAAATACATTGATTGCTTTGAGGAAGGAATTGAAAATTGGAAAATTATTAATTTAAAAGATGCTCTTCATCGTTTAAATTTATCATTAGAACAATGTTTACAGATATTTCCAGAACGAATAATTCGGTTTGCTCAACCAAATTTCAAAGGGGTTGGGAAAGAAACTCAAGAGTTGATTTTACACTCCCAAAAATATCCTAAAAAAATTTTTATTCAAAGTAGACCTAATCACGCAGATATTTATTTATTGAGGGGAGAAAGAATTCTTTTTTATAAGGATAAATTAAAGGAGATTGATGGAAATCTTGTAACTGCTGAATTGCTGACAAATATTTGGTTAGACATTCCGTATCAAGGAATAGCTCGTGAGGGAGGGGTGGTGTTTCCCAAAAGTAAAAAACCAGAAAAGTTATTGAGGCGTATATTAAATATTGCTACTAACCCTGGTGATCTTGTATTGGATTCCTTTGCTGGTTCTGGTACGACCGGTGCTGTTGCTCATAAAATGGGCCGCAAGTGGATTATGATTGAACTTGGTGAACATTGCCATACGCACATTATTCCTCGTTTAAAAAAAGTAATTGATGGAACTGATCAAGGGGGAATTTCTAAAAGTGTAAATTGGCAAGGTGGCGGTGGGTTTCGTTATTATCGCCTTGCACCTTCTCTGTTGCAAAAAGATCCATGGGGACAATGGATTATTCGTCGCGAATATAATGCTACCATGCTATCAGAAGCCATGTGTAAACATATGGGATTTACCTATGCACCGGATGAAAATCATTATTGGATGCAGGGATATTCAACGGAAACAGATTATATTTATGTCACAACGAGCGCCATGACCTATGAACAACTCCGTATCATGAGCGAAGAGGTGGGGTCTCATCGTACTTTGCTGATTTGTTGTACAGCCTTTGATACAAAAACAGCGTCATTTGAGAATCTTACACTCACAAAAATCCCCCGTGCAGTATTGGAAAAATGCGAATGGGGAAGGGATGATTACAGTTTAAACGTAGCCAATCTTGAACCAATGATTGTGGTAAAAGAAAGCGAAAAAGATAAAGACATTGCGCAACAAGAGTTAGATCTATTTGAATAATATATAAAAAGCGGAGTTTCCCATGAACACTGTTGCAAAAAGGATTTCAGCTCGCTTATCGTTGCGTGATCCTCAACGTGAATCATTAAATATTTGGGTGAAAATTTTAGAAAATATAGAACTTTCTAAAAATACAGATTTAATTGCAGAATTAGAAATGATAAAAAGTCTCTATCCTTCTGTACAAGATTTTGAACGAAGCTTTCCCTCTTTTTGTTTTGCCTTAGCAACGGGAGTTGGAAAAACGCGACTTATGGGAGCTTTTATTAGCTATCTTTATTTAACAGGTCGTAGCCGACATTTTTTTGTTTTAGCTCCAAACTTGACTATTTATGAAAAATTAAAACAGGATTTTAGTCCTCAAAGTCCGAAGTATGTTTTCAGTGGAATAAGTGAATTCATTGCAAATATACCCATTATTATTACAGGTGAAGATTATGAAAGTGGTAAAGGTATTCGCGCTGATGAACACCACTTTCACGGACAAAAACGTTTGTTTGAAAATCGGGATACGGCCTTTATCAATATTTTTAATATTTCTAAAATTAATACAACGGATAATAAAAAAGGCGCACTAAAATCTAGTATTCCGCGAATTAAACGCTTACAAGAAACGATTGGTGAAAGTTATTTTGATTATCTCGCAAATCTTCCTGATTTAGTTTTGTTAATGGATGAAGCACATCGTTATCGAGCTTCTGCTGGTGCGGCAGCAATTAATGAGTTAAAACCTGTTTTAGGAATAGAGCTTACAGCGACACCGAAAACAATAGGTGCAAAACCTGTAGATTTTAAAAATGTTGTTTACAGTTATTCACTTGCAGAGGCTATGAGAGATGGTTTTGTAAAAGAGCCTGCTGTTGCTACACGTAAAGACTTTCAACCTCAAAATTATACATCTGAACAATTAGAACATATTAAGTTACAAGATGCAATTCATGCTCATGAAAACGTGAAAGCAGATTTAATTGCCTATGCCAAAGATTATAACAAAAAGTTTGTTAAGCCTTTTATTTTAGTTGTCGCTCAAGATACAAATCATGCACAGAAATTGCGTGATTTATTGGAATCAGATGATTTTTTTGCAGGAGCTTATAAGGGAAAAGTTATAGAGATTCATACAAAACAGTCAAATATAGAGGAAGATCAAAATATTCAAAAACTCATTGTGATTGAGAATCCTCATGAGCCAACAGAAATTGTTATTCACGTTAATAAATTAAAGGAAGGATGGGATGTTAGCAATCTTTATACTATTGTACCGTTGCGTGCATCGGCTTCAGAAATTTTAACAGAACAAACAATTGGGCGTGGATTACGTTTGCCTTATGGGCATAGAACAGGCATAGAATCTATTGATCGTTTAACAATCATTGCGCATGATCGTTTTCAAGATATTATTGATCGTGCGAACGATCCAAATTCAATTATAAAAAAGCATATTGAGATTGGAACAGGGGGTGATATATCCTCTGAAAAGTCGGATATAGTGACAGTTCCAAGTCGAGCAGAAGCTTTATTTATAAAAACGATAGTAACACGTCATTCCGATATAAATGGAACATCTGATTTACACGGTGTTATGTTATGTAATACGGATTCACCCACATTAACGTCTGAAGAACAGGAAATTGCTGCTATTGCGTGGGATATTATTAAAGAGAATGATAATTTACCGAGTTCTCAAATGCTTTGTTCTGCATCGATACAAGAAAAAATTAGCAATAAAATCATGAACATTACGCATTCATCACAAAAGTCTCTTGTGTCAAAAGTGGTTACAAATCTGACAAAACAATTACCAGAACTGATCATAGATATTCCCAATATTGTACTCATACCTTCGCGTGAGGTTACTTATGGTTTTTCTGATTTTGATTTGGAAAATCTAGAAAGTTTAAATTTGCAACCTGTTAGTAAAGAACTTTTAATTCGAGAATTGCGTACCCATAAAAGCATTTTTCTCACTTCTAAGGATAAATATATTAAAGAGCCTCATCTTGAAAATTACATCATTCGTGGTTTAATTGATAATGATTTTATCGATTATGAGAGCCATACGCCATTATTACGAAAATTGGCTTGTCAGATGGTAGAGCATTTCCGATCTTATTTACCCAATGATGTAGCTGTTGAGAACGTATTAATTCACTATCAGCATAAGATTAATACTTTTATTGTTGCGCAATTAAGAGAACATCAATGGGAAACACAAAAAGATTATGAGATTAAAGTTACACGAGGTTTTACAACTTTAACACCTATCCATTATGTTTTACCGCAAGGAACATCTCCTCTTGATTTTCGTAATATTCCTACCATTAAAAGCGATATTAAAAAACTTGTATTCAGCGGCTTTAGAAAATGCTGTTATCCTTTGCAAAAGTTTGATTCAGTAGAAGGGGAATTACGATTTGCTCAAATATTAGAGGATGATGCACAAGTATTGAAATGGATGAAACCCGCTCGAGGTTTTTTCAAGTTAGAATATGATAAAGGATCAGCCTATGAACCTGATTTTGTTGTAGAAACGAAGGATGCTAAATATCTTTGTGAGCCTAAAAAAGCCTCTGAAATGAAAAATCCTATTGTTTTAAAAAAGAGAGAAGCTGCAGTTCAATGGTGTTGTCATGCAACGCGCTATGCGGCGGTTTATGGCGGTAAAAAATGGTATTATGTTCTTATTCCCCATGATGCTATTAAAGCAAATAGTAGTTTTGAAGGTTTGTGTGCAGAGTTTACCATTTCAGAATCTATACTTGAGAGCTCTTAACTTTTTGCTTAAAAAAACACATAAGTCTTTTAACTGGCCGATGCGAGAAACAATCAAATGTTTGAATATTATTTTTAATTTTGTTCCCTGTTGCACCATTAATTTAAGAATATGAGCTAATTCTTAAATCAAAAAATTATTATTTTTTCTAACGACATTAAAATAAAAGGAAAAATGTATAGAAAAGTTACACAAGATTATACTTTTTTATAGGGATTTGTAGCACATTTCCAATTTTTTATAAAAGTACAATCTTACTTTCCTTATGTGAAAAGTTCTTTGAGTTTATAGTCACAACTTCAAAAAAATATTTTAATTTTATTGGGTAATTTTATAAATATGCTTTTTTTAAAAAACTTAAATAGTTTATTGTTCTTTCATTTAAAAATCATGAATATAATGAAATATCCAGAGGATGAAAGGGGGGAGTTTTTCATATGACTTTGAATTTAACAAACACTGTTTTTAATTTTTTAAAGAAAAACCCGACAAAAAAATTTACAGCTCGAGAAATTGCTCAATGGATATTTGAAAATTACCCAGAAAAATGTTGTCAAAAACAAAAGCATTCAACGGCAATAATTACTCCCCTTAATAGTGATGCAGCTCTTATTCAGCAAATTGTTGCTGAAATAGGATCGAAGCGCCCTCAATTACAAAAGCGTTATCCAGAAATTAAAACCACTGAAGGGCGACCGCGACAGTATTATTTTACAAAACAAACAGATAGTGCTGAAATTGATGCAGTAGAAGACAATGTAAATAGTAGGGTAGAAGATGGCTCTGTTAAAGAGCATGATCTTTATCCATTATTATCTAAATTTTTATGGTCAGAGCTTTCTGTTTATAGCAAGCGCATTTAATGAGAAATGTTCTCGTAATAAACATGGTGCAGGCGGAAATAAATGGCTTTATCCAGATCTCGTAGGGATGCAAGATTTAAGCAAGGAATGGAATCGTGAAATCAAAGACTGTGTTTTGCAATATTTTGATAAAAAGACAAAGCTTTGGTCTTTTGAAGTAAAAATTCTCATCAATCGTTCAAATTTACGAAAAGCATTTTTTCAAACAGTAAGCAATTCTTCATGGGCTAATTTGAGTTATTTAGTCGCTAGTGAAATTGAAGGTGTTGATACATTAAAAGAGCTCCGGATGCTTTCAAGTTTGCATGGAATTGGATTTATAAGGCTTGATAAGGAAAACTCTTCTGAGAGTGAGATCATAATTCCAGCTAAAGAACGTAGTGATATTGATTGGGATACTGCTAATAGATTAGTGGAGGAAAACAAAGATTTTCTTGATTATATTAAGCTCATTCGTCAATTTTATCAAACTGGTGAGATGCGTCCTCTAGATTGGGATCATGTGCAAACGGTGGGGGATATTTTTAAAAAGACTCTATTGTTTAAAAGCCCTTTCTCAGAGTGATAAAAAATTACTCTCACTGTTTTATTTGATGATTATATTTAGTTAATATATTGATTTATAATGATAATTAGTCTTTTTACTTAATGAGAAGTTTGAATATCGTAGCATTAAATCATTTTGAATTAAACCATCTTATATTGATGTTGAATCAATCAAAATTATTTGTGTGCACTCTCACGAGAGGGGGGGAGGAGGGGAGCGTGAAAATTCCCTGTTGGGGGCTTTTTATTTTGTGCAAGAGATGTTATCCCATTAGATACTAGATTTAATGGTTATAATTTATTACACATTTTATATTGTAGAGAGTAAATTTAAACTTTGTTGTTTCTTGTTTAACATTAATCATTGAAAATATCGCTTCCTCATATTGAAGTTTTTTTACAAAGAATTTATTCTAATATTTCCTCATTTTCGACTGCTGTTCGTTCTGATTATTGTTAGTTCTTTGTTAAAATATTCAAAAAAAACATCAATTCTATAAAATGTTCACATAGTTTATTTAATTTCTTGAAATAGATTTTAAAAATAAATTTCTATCATATCTTGTGATCAGGGGAGTGTATATTGTCATAGTTTACCACAATATTCTATTTATTATTCAATAATACCGCACGCCAAACGTGCCCCCCCTCCGCCAAGCGGTAATGGTTTATCTGATTGATTATCAGCTCCTAAATGAATGACTAAAGAGCGCCCTTTAATTTCAGAGATTTTTTTTAATCGTGGAGCAAGAACGCTCATTATGGCATATCCCTGCTTATCAACATAAAGTGCTGGTAAATCACCAAGATGACCATTGACATTATAAGGTCCTAAATGTTTTCCGGTATGTTCCGGATCATAATGTCCACCTGCGCTTCCACCAATTATGCCATCTTTTGTATCACATGAAGGATTTACATGTACATGAAAACCATGCATCCCTTCTGATAAATTAGATAAATTAGGGATGAAAATCAAACCGTATGTGGTTTCTTCAATTTTAATGCTACCAATAGCCTTTTTGAAATTGTTGTCTTCTAATTTATAAATATTTACTTGTGTTGATAGTGCTAATGCAGAATTTTTATGAATTAAAAATGCCATAAAAAATAATAATGATAATAATATTTTTTTCATAAAATACCTTTATACTTATCTTTAAATATATTATTATCTATAATTAATAATATATTTATATAAATGTCTTAAATTAAACTTTAAAAAAATAATTTAAATAGAAATATTAGTTTTTAGAAAGAGCAAATAATTTAAAGTATGTTTATATATATTTCTGAACATAACTTTTATTTTTTGATCTATAAAAAATGTAGCTTCCATAGACTGATAATTATATCTCGCTTACATTTCTTCAAGAGATGCTTTAAAAAGCTACTTTTTTGATGTTTAATAAAGAATTAAGTAAATAGTTTTAATAAGTTAGATGTTATTTCATTTATACTATGATAATCGCTTCATCAAAAAAGAACATATAATTTGTTGATGATTTAAATGTTTTCATAGAAAAAATGACGAGAATTTCTATTCATTATGAAATTTATAAGAGAAAGAATTATTATGATTCATATAAATTTCCCATAAAATACAGCATATACCGACACTCCCTCCCATTCCTGATCCTATCAGTGCTCCTATTATTATTCCGGTAGAAAGGGCTACTCCTATACCCATTGCGATAACTGGACCAAATCCTGGAAGAGCAATATAACCATAAGCTGCAAGAGTTGCCGCGATAGCTCCTGATATGCTCCCATTTAAACCGCCAATGAAAGCAAATTCTTTAATAGAATGGCAACACTTTTTTAAATTTTTTTTCTTACAGTTATAAAAAGAAATGTTGCTGTAAATTTTAAAATCAATCATATTTTTCTCCTTCATTTTGAATGCTAACTGTTCCTGAATAGTCAAGGGATACGAAAAAATGGGACTTTTTTAATTTTACTAAAGCACGCCAAATGCCATTGTCATCTAAACGCAATCGTTTAATATTCTCAAAACCATTTTGCATAAGACAATTTTTAACTTGTGAAGCAGTAAATGAGTTCTGACCTATTTTAGTGACATTTTGAGTAGGGCTATAGGTAAAGGTTTGACAATAAGGAAGGTGAAAAACTTCACTTATTGAAGTACTGATTATCAGCGAGACACATACAATCATTATAAAAAAAGTACTTAATTTCAAAAATTTATTGAGTGTCATCTTGTTACCATTTGTTAAAACAACACTTCATTAACCTCTGTGTTACCAACAGGTTCCCAAGATGATTTTATTTTTAATATTATACTTAATAATAAAAATCTTTTAAAATTTATTGATTAAATAAAACTGTTTTTTATTATTTGATTTATAGTAAAAAATTTAACAGATGTGATTGGCAAGATATCTTTACAATTTAATCTTGAAACTATAATTCAGTTTTATCTTATCTCATATCAATATACTAAATATATATAATAGTTTTTAATAAAAAAATGATGTATAGTAATATTAATTATAGATATTCTTATTATAAATAACAAATTATTCTTAATATCAGTAATAGATATGATTCAAAATGCAATATAAAACCATAGAGATGATTATATCGTTTATTTTTCTCATTGATAACACATAGATTTATAATGGTTTCTCATTGTTTTATATATTAAATAAGCATTCAAAATATCGTATAATTCTTTCATTTCAAATCTGTTTATTTTAAATTAATTAAAATCATTCGTACATCATAAAAGGAGCTGGTGTATGATAAAAGGAATAAATAATGCCTCTTAGAAAGACTCCCCAATATAAGGGGTGTCTAAACATTAAAGGATGATAAATATAATAATGGCGCCAGCTTGTTTCTTCATAAGCGTAAAAATGATAGTGCCTAATAGCTTTCCGTTTATACCACTAACAGAATGTTATTGTGAAACGGGTTTAGGTTCCAGATCTTACTTTAAAACAAGCACATAAATTAATAGAATGAACAGTCTAGTATAATTTTTTACAAAAAATGTTAAAGATACTCTGAATTATATTAATTCTTAAAAAACTAAACAATTCCTTTTTGTTATACATAAGATCAAATTCTAAAACATTCTTAAATATTTATATCAGAAAATGTATGGTAGAGTATTGTATTTTTACTGAATAAATTTATTTTCAAAACGCATTATTCAAAATAATTATTTCTTTGCTTATTGATAACTTATACACTTATTATTATTTACTTTACGTTATTGTCCATTATTGCTTAGTAGAGTTGTTTAGATGATTTTGTTGGAAATATTTGCATAATTTCCTTGAATCCATAACCGGGATACATTCCTTCGCGCATAAATAAATTACGTAATGGCGGGAAACTATGTAACAAACCAAGCCCAATGCTTCGTATGATATGAACAGGCAACATATGAGAAAGTAGAGCAGAGTTCAGTGTATGAACAGCTCCACTTCGGATTAATATATCTGGTTTGCGGCATTTGTTATAATGTGCAACAATCATTTCAGAGTTAGAATTGGATATTTTATTGGGTAAAATATCAATTAAAGTTTGGACATCACGGAATCCTAAATTCAATCCCTGTGCTCCAATAGGGGGAAAAACATGAGCGGCTTCACCGACTAAAATTGTTCGGTTAGCAGCAAAATGATGAGAAAGAAGTCCGAAAAGCGGCCATGCTTGAATTGATGTTTCTAAGCTTAGCTTTCCAAGCATTGATTGCATTTTGTTTTCAATCATTTTTGCAATTTTTTTTGGTTCTATATTCAATAATTCTTCAGCACGGGAAGGATGAACAACCCATACAAGACTAGATCTTCGTCCTGGTAGTGGAACTTGTGTAAATGGACCGTGTTCTGTATGAAATTCAGTTGATGTATTTTGATGAGAAAACTCATGAGAAAAGTTGAGAACAAGTGCTTTTTGTGGATAATTCCACTGTTTGACACTTATTCCTGCTGCGGCACGTGTAAGAGAGTGACGTCCATCAGCTGCAATAACAAGTGGTGCTTGAATGACTCTACAATCAGAAAGAGTAATAAATACATGGTTTTTTGTATGATGAACAGATTTGGCTGCAGAAACAAATCTTGTAATATTAGGCGTATGTGTAACAGCATCGACTAAAGCACTGTTTAATTTTACGTTAGGTATATTATAGCCAAAAGCTTTTTCACCAATTTCAGCAGAAGAAAAATGCACCGTAGGAGCATGCACAATTCTAGAAGTTATATCTATAATTCTCATGGACGATAAAGCAGCTGCATGTTTTTGAAGATTATCCCAAATATTGAGTTTTTGAAGCATGCGTATTGCAGGCATCATAAGAGCAGTTGTTCGTAACTCATCTGTATGAGCAGGGGGCCCAACAAGAAAAACAGAAAGCCCCTCATGTGCAAGACTCAGCGCAGCTAACATTCCGACAGGACCTGCACCAATAACAGCAATATCTTTATGCTCGTTCTTTTCAAAGATCACAACTGTTTGAACCTTTCTCCATTGATAAAATATTTTAATATTTCCAAATGATCACTCTCTTTTTATTATATGAAGCTCTTCTATTATTATAGTATGTAATAAATAATGCGATATAAAAAAGTAACCTTTTTATGATTTTTTATGCCGGATTATATCATCGGTAAAAAATGGCGTATTAATAGATGGATGAAGACTTTAAAAATGAGGATAAGAAAACCTTGAAACGTAAACTAACAAAGAAAATCAAAACAAATGCTAAATTATTACGCCATAAAAAAGTAACAATGCCACAAGCAAAGGCCTTTTCCGTTCATTTACTAACAGCTTCGGGATCATTTTTAGCATTTCTTTCTCTTATATCAGCCTCTCAAAAAGAATGGACAGCTATGTTCTGTTGGCTTGGGCTTGCCCTTCTCGTTGATGGTATAGATGGACCAATTGCACGCAAACTTGATGTTAAATACGTTCTTCCAACATGGTCTGGAGAGCTGTTAGATAATATTATTGATTACGTGACTTATGTTTTAATTCCTGCCTTTGCACTCTATCAAAGTGGTTTCATGGGGGTAGGGTTATCATTTTCATTGAGTGCAATTATTGTTATTTCATCTGCTATTTATTATGCAGATACTAGTATGAAAACCAAAGAAAACTTTTTTAAAGGATTTCCTGTTGTTTGGAATATGATGGTTTTTACGCTTTTTGTCGTCAGACCAGGAGAGTGGATTACTTTTATCATTATTGTTTTATCGGCGATTATATCTTTTTTACCAATTTATTTTATCCATCCAGTAAGAGTTCTTCGTTTACGTAGAGTTAATTTTCCCATTTTTCTCTTATGGTGTGTTTTTGGTGTTTCTGCCTTCTTTTATCAACTAGAAGCTCCAAATTGGGTTAAAATAGGAATCTCGGTAACAGGAATTTATATATATTGTATTGGCGCAATCATGCAAATATTTCCTCAACTTGGGGCAAAAAATATAAAAAAAACAATAAAATAGTTGTTTTTAAAAGGGTGTAAGATGCAAATTGACTTTGGAGCAGGTGATGATATTTCTTTTACGAAAGAAGGATGTGCTGGTATTATAAAGCTCACGCGTCCTTCAGCATTAAACGCTCTTAATCAACGAATGGTTTCAGCTTTAAAAAAAGCTCTCAGAACATGGGAAACAGATGATAATGTTTTTTGTGTCTTAATTGAAGGGGAGGGACGTGCTTTTTGTGCTGGTGGAGATGTTGTAGAAATCTATCATATGGGGAAAAGTGCCTCTGCTTGTCAATACTTTAGGGAGGAATATAGCTTGAATGCTTATATCAAACATTTTTCAAAGCCCTACATTTCTTTCTTAAACGGTATTTGGATGGGAGGAGGGGTAGGTATTTCTCTCTATGGTTCGCATCGAATTGTTACAGAAAATACAGTTTTTGCTATGCCAGAAGGTGCGATTGGCTTTTTCCCAGATGTAGGTGCAAGTTTTTTCTTACCATCTCTTCCCAATCATTTTGGCATCTATCTTGCATTAACGGGCGCACGCATAAAGTGGGGAGATTGTTTAAATTTAGGATTAGCAACACATGCCGTTCCTGAAATTGAATTCGATATGATTAGAAAAGCTGTTATTGAGCAAGGAGACCCCACTTTAGCTTTAAACGAGCAAGCAATTACAAAAGACTATGAAACGAGTCATGAAATACGTTATATTATTAACAGTTGTTTTAGTGCCCACAGCTTAGAAGAATGTCTTGAGTTGCTACATAAAAAAAGCAATGAAGATGTTTTATTTGCTAAAGAATGTTATGATATTTTGCAGTCACGTTCTCCGACAAGTTTAAAAGTTATCTGGAAACAAATGAAACAAAATTCATCTCAAACGTTGGAAAATTGTATGAAAATTGAAAACCGCATAGCGCATCATATGATTCATTCACATGATTTTTATGAAGGTATACGTGCTATGTTAATCGATAAAGATAAAAGACCTCAATGGCAGCCAGATAAACTTTCAAATGTGACAGATGAAATGGTAGATTCTTACTTCCAACCTGTTGAACAAGAGTTATTATTGTGAAAAATAATTCTCACAAACAGATTTCAAAAATCAATTTAATCTATAACTGTTACTTACGGTTTTTGGCACTTATTTGCTTAGTCCTAGGTATTTTTTATTGGATACGCCTTGTGGGGGTCTTTCCAGGTATTTTATGGCGTTTTGACCTTATGCCTTGGCAGTGGCAATTTGCATCAGCTATATTGGCCATTCTCTATCCTATTGCTTTAATTGGTCTTTGGATGTATTCACTATGGGGCATTATTTTATGGTGTGTTGCCGCATTGATTGAAACAATAGCAATATATTATTCCGATTTTATTTATCAGCCTTTTGTACCATTATTTCATGGAATATTATTTTTAGCTTTTATTATCTTACAAATTATGATGATTTTTTTAAAAAAAGTAAAAAAATAAAAAACCATAAAGATTTTTCAATCTTAAAAAGTCATCAAAAAGTTTTTTAAGTAATAAGTAAAAGATATTCACTTCAATTGCCAAACTTCTACTCTTTCTAAAAAAAGTTCCATAATATATATTATGCGATAATATGATACAATTTACTTTTTACTTTTAAAATAAAATTTGGTCTTTAAGGAATATTCCTTAAAGACCAAAAATAGTGATAACGAAATTACGTATAATAAAATAAGGAAAATTATTGCATTATTTTACAACGTTTCATACGTGCAAGATCACTCAAAACAGCATTACGATTGTTTAAAGCCGAAATTTCATTACTTTCACTGGATTTAGTATCCATAAAAAACAAAGCAGGTACAAATACAACACTTGCCGCTGCTAAAGCCACGTTTTTATTTCTTGCTTTAGAACGCTCTGCAATTGTATCATTAATCTGACGTTTATTAGCAAAAAACTCCCGTTGAATATCGGCACAACTCATTGATCCGTCATGTAATGTTGTCGTTGCAATATTTTTTTCTAAACGCCCCCCACATGCTGTCAAGGAAACCGCTAAAACCACAATACATACACCCCGCTTAAAATTCTTATACATAAAAGCCTCATTTTTGACATAAAAAACACTAAATATGTCAAAAATGAAATAAAATAAAGGATAAATTTAAAAGTATTTTATTTAACTTAAAATATTGCGCATAATAAGCTTATGCATCTGTTTCAAAAGTTAGACCTTGATATGCAGGTTTTACATAGGATGGGACGTAATTTATAACCTTATTGTAATCCAGTGATCTGTCCATATGTGTGAGTATTGCTTGTTTTGGCTTTAAATATTCTATCCACTGTAATGCTTGATCAACAGAAAAATGACTCGGATGGGATTTAAATTGAAGAGCTTCAATGATGAGAACATCCAAATCCATTAATTTGGATAAAGTTTTTTCAGGAAATTCACTAACATCTGTACAATAGGCAACATTCCCAATCCGAAAACCTAAGGAGTGAATGTTTCCGTGGTGTTGTAAATGTGTATTGATGCTTATTGCTCCCCCCTGCCCTTGAATAATAAATTGGCTATCTTCATTGATAAGATGCTCTTTTAAAATGGGAGAATAAGATGAATCTTTTGGTGTTTGAAAACAATATCCGAAAGCGTTTTTGAGATGTTCTAGTGTAAATCTGTCGGCATAGATATCTATTAAACATTTTTGTGCAAGTGCATAGCTGCGTAAATCATCAATACCGTGGATATGGTCAGCATGAGAATGCGTGTAAAGAGCAGCATCAAGATGGTTCACATGCGCATCGATCATTTGTGAGCGAAAATCTGGACCCGTATCAATAACGATCGTTGTTTTGTCTCCTGATGGTTTAATACGTTCAACTAATAAAGAACTTCTGTAGCGTTTATTTTTAGGGTTATTCGGATCACATGTTCCCCAATCACCATTGGGGCGGGGCACTCCTGGAGAGGGACCACAGCCTAATATTGTAAATCGGTACTGATCACACATATCTTTTGCCTTATTTCATTTTGCTAAATAAACGAAAAGCGTTACGGGTTGTTATTTGGGCTGTTTCTTCAATACTTAAGCCAATTGTTTCAGCCAAAACAGCTGCCGTATAGCATACAAAAGATGGTTCATTTGTTTTGCCCCGATGGGGACTAGGTGCTAAGAATGGAGCATCTGTTTCCACTAACAAATGCTCATGGGGTACAATTTTTGCTATTTCACGGATTTCAAGTGCGTTTTTAAAAGTAAGAATACCTGAAAAAGAAATATAACCACCAAGTTCAATTCCTGCACGAGCAAGTTGCATTCCAGACGAATAACAATGAAGGATAAAGGGAAAAGCTCCTTCTTTTATCTGTTCACGTAATATTTTCTCCATATCATCATCTGCATTGCGTGAATGGATAACAAGAGGAATCTGTGTTTCTCGAGCAGCAATGATATGTTCTTGAAAAACTTTCTTTTGCTCTTCTGGTGTAGAATAATCATAATGATAATCAAGTCCCCCCTCCCCAAATGCAACAATTTTAGGGTGACTCGAAAGCTGTATAAGCTCTTTGGCTGTAATATTTTGCTCTTCATGCGCATGATTGGGGTGTGTACCAACAGAACAAAAGACTTGATCATAATTTTGCGCAATGGCTAACAGCTTATCTAATTTATGAACATGGGTTGAAATTGTTATCATACGTTTAACGTCAGCATCTAAAGCACGCTGGATAACATTATCCAAATCCTGTGAAAAATCTTCAAAATCAAGATGACAATGCGTATCAATCAACATGATGAATATCTTCTTTCTTCAAGATATAACGAGGAAAAATCGGTTCTGGTGGTGGAAGATCAAGTCCTTCTTGAATTTTTGAATGGCTTATATGATACAACAACCGATCATCTTCAGCAATCGCAAGGCTATCAAGAAGTTTTGCTGCTGATTGGGGTATGAAAGGCAAAAGCATTATTCCTATTCGCCGCAAGATTTCTACAGTTATATAAAGAACTGTAGAAAATCGCTCTGGATCATTCTTACGTAAACTCCAAGGTTGTTCATTGGCAAAATAGCGATTGGCATCTGCTACAATTGAAAAAATAGCTGAAAGTGCTAAATGCATACTATAAGAAGACATTGCTTGATGTATAGTTTCAAGCACTTGAAGAGATTGTTCTAAAAGCTGTTTATCTTGAACTAAAAATGAAGCTGGTAGCGGAACTTTTGCATCACAATTTTTGGCAATCATAGATAAAGAGCGCTGTGCTAAATTACCAAGATCATTAGCAAGATCAGCATTAATACGGTTCACAAGACTTTCATGGCTATAACTACCATCTTGTCCAAATGGTACTTCACGGAGAAGAAAATAACGGACCTGATCAAGACCATAATGATCAACCATTTCAAAAGGATCAACGACATTTCCAACAGATTTTGACATTTTTGCACCACGATTAAGTAAAAAACCATGGGCAAAAATATTCTGAGGCAAATCAATCCCAGCAGACATTAAAAATGCCGGCCAATAGACTGCATGAAAACGAATAATATCCTTACCAATAATATGCGTATTAGCAGGCCAAAAATCACGTTTTGTTGAATTTTCATTGAAAAAACCAATTGCTGATAAATAATTCGTAAGCGCATCAACCCAGACATACATTACGTGCTTTGGATTATCAGGAACAGCAATGCCCCAATTAAAACTTGTGCGTGAAATAGAGATATCTTTTAATCCCGATTTGATAAAACTTATAATTTCATTACGCCGCTCAAGTGGCAAAATAAAATCAGGATATTTTTCATAATATTCAAGAAGAGCCTTTTCATAACGAGAAAGTCTAAAAAAATAACTTTCTTCTTCATTCCATTCAACTGGAGAGCCTAATTCCTTCTCGCGACGGATGTTGTCTGCTCCAACTTCTGTATCTTTCTCTTCATAATAGGCTTCTTGGCGAACCGAATACCAACCCGTATAACGGTCGAGATAAATATCGCCATTTGTCTCCATCTTTTTCCAAATTTCTTGACAAGCTTGATAATGGCGCTCTTCTGTCGTACGGATAAAATCATCGTTAGAACAATTTAATACTGCAAGCATTTTTTGAAACACAGCACTATTACGATCTGCAAGTTGCTGAGGTGTCATGCCCAATGCTGCTGCCGTTTGTTGCATCTTTAGACCATGCTCATCGGTACCAGAAAGAAAAAATACATTTTTTCCGTTTAATCGTTGAAAGCGGGCTAAAACATCACTTGCAATGGCACTATAGGCATGCCCAATATGTGGAGCACCATTAGGATAAAAAATAGGAGTTGTTATGTAATATGTGTCACGCATGTCATACTCATTGTAAAACGCCATAAATAAAAGATACAATGACATAACGTCTGTTCATCACATTGTCACGGAAAAACTAATCCTCGTGAATGATCTTATGAACTCTAAAAAGCACGTTAATCACAAACTGCTTCTTATCGAGATTAAACACTTGCACTTCCTCTATTTCTTGATGAATCTCTTGCCACTTTTGCGCATATTTTTTTGAGAGAAATAAATCTCCTTTTTCAATGAGCATGATAGCTTTTTTTTGAATTTTATCAAGAATTTCATTACAAAATTGTTGAAATTGGAATATGGAAGAAGCAGATGAAAATGTTTGTGCAAGAGTGTGTACAATCGTTGCATCACAAACAGGTTTTTCTAAGAGAGCATCTATCGTTTTAATAATTTCAAGACCGCCGTGGCAAATAAGTAAAGCAGCTTTTCGAGGACTGCCTTTGGATTTTTTAATAATCGTTTTCATAGTTTTCTCATCAGGTAAATCCTGATGGGCGAAAATATGTGTAATGACTTTTTTCATTTCATCGTTATTCAACGGACGAAAAGAAATTTTTTGACATCGTGAATGGATTGTTGGAAGCAATTTTCCTAAAGAGTGCGCGATAATAATAAATAACGTTTTTGTAGGGGGTTCTTCAAGTATTTTGAGAATTGCATTTGCTGCATTTCTATTCATATCATCTGCAGAATCAATAATAACAATACGCCATCCATTGTCTTGCGATGTTCGGCTTAAAAAATGCATAATATCACGGATATCATCAACGAGTATTCCTGTTTTAAACTTTTGCGTTTTTACATCAAATCGACGTGAAATATACAAAAGACCAGGGTGACTTCCTTGTGTAATTTGGCGCCATGAGGTAGAATAAGGATCGGGTTTCAAGAAAGAACTCTGTTGAAAACTTAAAATATTCCAAGCAAGATGAAAGGCTAATGTAGCCTTTCCAATCCCATATTCTCCTTCAAATAATAATGCATGATGCAAACGCTCTTCTTTAAGCATTTGTGTCAAAAAATGACGAATATCCTCATGACCAAAGATAACATTGTTCTGGGATGGTGATAAAATTGTATCAATATCATCATATTGGTGTAAGATATTTACGTTACTCATGAAAGCTGATCCAACAATACCTGATGACAAATATTTTTTATTTGATGAGCAATAGCTTCCACTGAGCCAGTGGCATCAATGATTCGAAATCTATGGGGTTCTTGTTTGGCCAGTTGAAGAAAAGCTTGACGCCTTTGTTCTTGAATTTCCAACTGATCTTTTTCAAAATAATCAATTTCTTCTGTTTTTTTTCTTCGCAAATTTGCACGCTTCATACCCCATATTGCTGGCATATCTAATAAAAATGTTAAATGAGGCATGATATCATTGAGTGCAACATACTCTAAAACAGAAAGAACAGAAGAACTGACTCTATTATTGAGTCCTTGATAAACGCGTGTAGAATCAATAAAGCGGTCACATAAAACGATTTTACCTTTTTGCAAAGAAGGTGCGATAACTTCATGAAAATGGTCAGCGCGTGCCGCTGTAAACAAAACAGCTTCAATCAATGGTCCATACTGTTGTATCTTCCCTGACAATAAAATATGTCGGATTGCTTCTGCTCCTGCCGTTCCTCCTGGTTCTCGTGTTGTAACAACATCATAACCTTTGTGAGAGAGATACTCAGCAAGCAAAGAAATCTGTACTGTTTTTCCTACTCCCTCCCCTCCTTCGAATGTAATAAAATAACCTGACACGTATGACCTTAACCTTATTAGCGCGTAACTATAAATATTTCCGTAACCATCCAATTGTTATTTCATAGAATGCATTTTTTACTTTTGCAAAGAAGCTTCCTTCCTGAACATTCATTCCGGCAAAAACTGGTTTTTCCAGAAGAACCTTTTTATCTTCTAAAATTTGAATAACGCCAACTGATTGCCCAGAAATGATGGGAGCTTTCAATGGACCATGATATTTAATTTTTGCTTTAACATTTACTTTTTTTTCATTTGAAAGCATAAAACTTATTGGTGTTTTAACAATGAGTGGAACAAAATTTTGCTTACCACCATAAACAGAAGCACGACCAACCGTTTCTTCTTTTGTGAAAATCGTTTTGAGATCAAATGCCGTCATTCCCCATTGAAGAATGCGTTCTATTTTTTTTGTATATTTTTTTCCATCTTGCAAACCATTGATTGCTAAAAAAAGACGTCGATGATTTTTAGAAATGGTAGCAACCATTGAAAAACCTTCTTTTTTACTGTAGCCAAAACCAAATCCTTCTACACCAATTTCCTTAGAAATAAGAGGGTTTTTGTTACGTTGAAAAATATTATTCCACGTAAAATGAGGTTCACGATAAAGTGCATAATAATCTGGATATTCCTGAGTAATGTAACGTGCTAATATAATCATATCATGCACTGTTACAAATTGTCCCTCTTCGGGAAGCCCTGTTGCATTAACAAAATGACTCTGAGATAATCCAATCATTTTAGCGCGCTGATTCATCAACTTTGCGAAATGAGCTTCATCTCCTGATATGCCTTCAGCAAGAATAATAGCAGAATCATTTCCATTGACAATAATTAAACCACGCAACAGATCAGAAACACTGATTTCTGTTTTTATTTTTGCAAACATAGTGGTTGTACCAGAAGGTGCTCCACCCTTGCGCCAAGCATTTTCACTGACCTTAAATTTCTGCGTACTTGTTAATAATCCTTTTTTTAATTGATGAAATACAACTTCTGCTGTCATCAATTTTACTAATGAAGCAGGAAAAAAAGGAATAGCACTTTGTTTTTCATAGAGTACTGTCTCTGTATCATCATCGAGTAATAACAATTGGGATGCGGGAGTTTGAAAATCTTGCGCTCTCCCCCACGTATTAAATGCCAATACTCCCCATAATATCAATAAGATCCTTAATGCTGTATACATAGCCGCTCCTCCCATCTAAAGATCAGCTTAAAGAACCTACTATATAGGAAAAAACTTTTTGATTTCTGCAAATTAAGAAATTATTTACAACTCACAAAAAGATTTTATTTTCATTTAGCGTTAGAAAAAATAATATGACACGCTTTTTATCTTCCATGTAGGTTCAGTTTAACATTTTAAAGTATGAGAGACAAAAGATTTTTTCCTATTTTTATTGATAGTGTTTTGATTTGTTTTGATAAATTATCATTTTAAAATTGAAGCTAACTCAAAATACTATAAGATTCTCTCATCCCCTCCTCTCATATTGAATTCATTAAAAATCGCTTGCTTACGCGTCATAAGCAAGGTTGGTATATGCGTAAAAATTATTAAAGAAGAGAGTAAAATATTTCTTATAAACCTCTCAAATGTTAAGGATTATCGTAAAATATTGGGGGAAAAGTGTATGTTGGTGTCTGTTTATATCTTCATAAGTGTAAAGATAGTGATACCTAAAGGTTTTATAATGACACCATTCATGGGCATTGTTGTAAAATAAACTTAAGAGTATTGAGGATATATCTCCTTAAAATAAGTGCTTGAATGGGCAATGCAAGTGTATTTTTTTTTGAAGCGCTCTACTTTACATGGGGCACTTTAACCCCATTTAAAGAACGTGATAAACAAAAGTATGAGACTGTGCATAATCTCTATCATAAAATATTGCTGTAGGTGTTTTAGAAAGCTGTAAAACCGAATCAAAAGGAAATATTCTTTAACTTTTTAAGCTTTTTATTCTTCCCAAATTAAATTGTATAGCTGTTCGCTTTAAGATGAAAGCTTTACAATAAATCCGCAACTTTTTATCATTTTTTATTTGAAAATTATATTGATTAAAAACCAATGCATTTTTTCTTAAAACAGTTGTAGCCAATTTGCTTTTGTCTTCTTGTTTAGTTTATTTATAGAAGCAACTTGATCGAATGGTACCGGCTTATCAACCATGATAGGACCAACTTCTGGCAATTTCACTGCAACAGTTTTATTGCGTTGTTCCTGTTCAACAGTAGCTGTTTTAGCTAATTCTTTTTTGTTTCCTGTATTGCGCTGCTCTTTTAATAAAACAGTTTCTCTTTTTTTCGCAACATTTTCCGATGCTAATGAATATGGGGCAGCATTTCCAGGAGTATAAGAGGCCATTAAATATGCACCATCATAATAGCCAACAGGTGCTTCAGCAATATATTCTACTTTAACATCTGCGACCCCCCTATCGACATAACCAAGTATTGTTGCAGCTTGCCTTGATAAATCAATGATTCTGTCTTTCATAAAAGGTCCACGATCATTCACTCTAACAATGATTGAAGACCCATTTTTCAAATTAGTAACACGAGCATAGCTAGGTAAAGGCATTGTAGGATGAGCGGCAGTCAAAAGATTCATGTCATAAATTTCACCATTGGCAGTTAAACGCCCATGAAAGTCTGAACCATACCATGAGGCTTCGCCAACACGTTTATAAGTCGGATCATTTTGAGGATAATACCACTTTCCTTTTATTTGATAAGGTTTACCAACAATCGCTCGCCCACGCTTTTTTTCTTCCGATTGATTCTTCTTATTAGATACTTGTTGAGGTAGTACAGAAGTGTTTACGTTAATTGGTTTATTATGATAAGAATCTTTTATTGAAAACTGCATAGTTTGGCTTGCGCAACAAGACACCAATGTCTGAGAAATGACTATCATAGAAAATAATTGAAGTGTTGGTTTAATCATAAAAGTAAATTTCTTTTTTCTATTTGAAGGCATCTATTCAGTCCACTTATTTCTGTTAAGCACTACTGTAAAAACCACGTCACGTTTTTTTGTACGCAACGGAAGAGTTTACGCTTTTAAATGATTCCCCTCGCGCATATACCACTCTTGAATTGCCCCTTTTATCAAGAAATTAACACATTGTTAACCTTTTTATGATTTTCATAAGAAATAAATGTACTATAGTTGATGTTAAAAAGATTAAAAATTAAATAAATCAATATCTTATAGAAAAGTTCTTTCATAATATAAGTGTGAATAAGTGGTGATTTTAGCAACTGTTTTTCGAATTATGTAATGCAGTGGATATTAAAAAACACCCTCTGATTAAGAAAATTAGAAACCACATGTGCTGCTAACGCAGATACAACCCTATCGTAAGCTTAATGCTCTTTTCTGTTGGACAGAAGACAGCATAGCATCGCTTTATTCCAAAACAGCTGATAGAAAATGACAGGCTATAGAATCAATAAAAAACTTTAAAAAGAATCAAAACAAGAAAGATTTTTAAATTTTTGATAGCCTATTGATACTAATTTAAAGTTGGTGAGCGCGCAGGGATTCGAACCCTGGACCTACTGATTAAAAGTCAGTTGCTCTACCAGCTGAGCTACGCGCTCTCATACAAGCTATCTAGTTTGCACACTATCTAATTTGCAGAAAGTGAAGGGAACATACGGTTGACTTTTCATTTGGTCAACACCTTTTGAAGAAAAATATTATTATTTTCTTCAGTTATCAATAATTTTTCGTTTTCGCCCCTTTACTTCATCATTGTATAAGTACTCTTTAATCTTCTTTTTGAAGTTTCAATAAAGGAAAAATTTCACTGCAAAATATTGCATAGATTCGAAGCGTTAAAATTATGAGAAATACCCCTCTTCCCTTCACATGGGGTGTTGAGCATAATGGATAGAGAAGGAAAAATACTTTTTACTATAATATTATTTTATATCTTTATATTTTAGTGTTCAATATTTCAAATATGAATACAGCTTTATAAGATATATATTGATTTATAATAATTTATCATTTTCTCACTTGAGTGAGACGTCTCAAATACTGTAAGCTTCTCTTATTTCAAATCTTTTTTATATTGAAACAATAAAAAGCATTTTCTTGACCGATAAAAGTGAGAGAATAAAACTATAAAAAAATAAAAATGCCTTTTATGTCTCTTTTCAATAACCAAAAATTATCGCAACATTAGGATTCATGAAAATAGTATATAGCGGTTAACACGTTAGACTTGAAAATGGAACAATAAGCAACAATGGCACTTTGAGAGTATGATTTTTATTCATGCATAATGAATATATAACGAAAGCCAATTTATCCTATAAAATAAAGTAGATATGAAGCAAAAATTTAGTCTCATTGAAAATATCCCGAATGACTATAAATTGTGCTCACTATTAGAGCTGTAGATAATTTTACTAAGAATAAAAAAGCAGAAATAATATGCAGTATGCAAAATGATTTTAAGTGTTTTGAATATATATAATGCCTTCTAGTTAACTTTTTTATATAAAAAATTACAAAATACGTAGATATATTTTTAGAAGAAAAGGATAATACTAATCACAAAATTTAGTGTTGGATAATTCAGTCAGAACTATAAAGTATATTTATACATTATTTAATATTAATGTAGATATACAGTATATAAATAATAATTTAAATATATCTATAAATAAACATATTGATTTATTAAACGATAAGATCAAAAACAAAGAAAATAATTTTGATTTGGCGATAAAAATTGTAAAAGTGTTATATATATTTTTTTTACTTTACACATTTTTTATTATTTTGATTGGAATGTTGAATGCTAACATGTAAACAATATGAATTACTCTTGTTTATTCATAACCATATAAAAGAAACTGGTGTTCCTCCTTCTTTTGAAGAAATGAAAAATGCATTAGAACTTTCTTCAAAGTCTGGTATTCATAAGCTTATTATAGCCTTAGAACAACGAGGTTTTATACGTCGTTTGCCCAATCGGGCTCGTGCAATGGAGGTGATTCGGCTTCCCGAGAAAATAACATTTAGTCTTTCTTTAGCACGTAAAATTTCTCCCAGTATGATAGAAAAAAATAAAAGAGAAATATCAAAAAGTTTGAGTCACTTTGATGAAGAAGAAAAAAAAAATATCACCATTCCTATTATGGGACGTATTTCTGCGAGCGTACCCGCCTCTGCTATACTGCAACAAATAAACAGCCTTTCTCTCCCACTCGATATGGTTAATACAGGTGAGCACTACGCATTAGAAGTGAAAGATGATTCTATGATGGAGGCTGGTATCCTTGATAAAGATACGATCATTGTGAAACGTCAAAATACAGCAATAACAGGTGAAATCATTGTTGCGTTTATTGATAAAAAAGAAGCCACATTAAAACGTTATCGACGCAAAGGAGCTTCTATTGCATTAGAAGCCGCAAATCCTCATTATGAAGTACGGACATACGAATCCGACCGTGTAGAAATACAAGGCAAACTTACCGGACTTATTCGCAAATATTAAAAAATAAACCTTATAGTACGCGATAGATATCGCAATAAGAAGCTGTTGAGTATTTTTTTATTGTGTCACATGCAATTGACTTCTTCTCCACAGCCAAAGAAGTCCCCAATTCGGTTTATAAACAATCCAGATCCTTATCAAGCGGGTTTCTACTTTCCCTTCCCTCCATGTCCTTCACTTACACCAAGCTTGACAAGTAAGCTTTAAAATATTCACCACGTACTTTGTAAAAGAACTTGAATGCTTTGAAGGAAGCAGCCTTATATCCTCCTCCTCAATGACAGAGTTTTACGATATAATAGGAAAAAATTGTATGCATGCATAAAAACACATAAAATTTTGTAGAAAAAAATCAAATAACTTTGTAACAGATTGTATTGCATAGGTATAAAAATAAAGAACATTATTTTTAAGTTAGTAAAAGCGTAACTCAATCATTGATAGTAATTGTAGGATCATCATGGTCGCACCTCGTATTAGTTTTGTCTCCCTCGGATGCCCAAAAGCACTTGTTGATTCTGAGCGAATTATTACAAGCCTTCGCTCTGAAGGGTATGAAATTTCACGTCAACATCAAGGGGCTGATGTCGTTATTGTGAATACCTGTGGTTTTCTTGACTCTGCTAGAAAAGAATCACTCGCTAATATTGATGAAGCTCTCAAAAAAAATGGAAAAGTTATTGTAACAGGGTGTCTTGGTGCTGATCCTGATGTTATTCGCCAAGCATACCCTAATGTATTGGCCATTACAGGACCACAAGCTTATGAAACTGTTATAGAAGCTGTTCATACGGCAATTCCTCCCGTTCATGATCCTTTTCTTGATTTAGTTCCTCCCCAAGGTATTCGTTTAACACCTCGCCATTACGCCTACTTAAAGATTTCTGAAGGATGCTCTAACCGGTGTAGTTTTTGTATCATCCCTACACTGCGTGGTGATCTCACTTCACGCCCCATCAGCGATGTTCTTCGCGAAGCTGAAAAACTTGTACAAGCAGGTGTAAAAGAACTTTTGGTTATTTCACAAGATACGAGTGCTTATGGCATTGATCTTAAATATCTCGAGAATTCTTGGAAAGATCGCACAATCAAAACGAAATTTTTTGACCTTTGTCGCGAACTGGGCGATATGGGAATTTGGGTACGTATGCATTACGTTTATCCTTATCCCCATGTTGATGAAGTTATCGAGCTTATGGCTGCAAAAAAAATTCTCCCTTATCTGGATATACCTTTTCAGCATGCATCACCAATTGTTTTGCGTCATATGAAGCGTCCCGCACTTATGGAAAAAACAAACAGAAGAATTGAAAAATGGCGGAAAATATGTCCAGATCTTACTTTGCGATCAACGTTTATTGTTGGTTTTCCTGGTGAAACGAATGAAGATTTTAATATACTCCTAGAATGGCTAGAAGAAGCAAAAATTGAACGAGCTGGGTGCTTTAAATATGAAGAAGTAAAAGGAGCCGTTGCAAATAATTTGGGATTAGAAAATATTCCTGAAGACGTAAAAGAAAACCGCTGGCATCGTTTTATGGCAAAACAACAACAAATTTCTACGCATCTTTTAAAGAAAAAAATTGGAAAAAGACTCCAAGTGCTTATCGATGAAAGTCAAGGAAAAATTGCTAAAGGGCGTAGTCAATACGATGCTCCAGAAATAGATGGTGTTGTCCATATATCATCACGACGTCCACTGCGTGTGGGTGAATTTGTCACCGTTAAAATCGAACAATCGGATGCTTATGACCTTTATGGTATCGCCGTTTAAAAACTTAACCCCTTCTAGGTTCTAAATGACGAAGACTCCTATCAGAGTCGGTTTATAAAAAAGTGACTTCTCACAATAAAGCCCGATCACTTATGTGACTCACTTCATGAGAATTTACCGGAAGTCCTTACCCTGAATATTCGCTATACATTCTAAAAGTGTAATAAAATTTATATATTCTCTTAGTATACTACTCTAAATGATAGTGTTTTATGGTACAACAGGATAAGATAACATTCATACGGCTCTCTTCATCTTTAATTAAAGAATAAACCGGATAGTCACACTATTTTTCCGTTTTTAATATTTCGATAGTCATTGGTTCGTGAAAGAAGGCTTTTTTCAATTGTGTTTTCTACACACAAGAATTCCACTTGTTATATGCAAGGGAATGTTTATAGATGTAATATAAGAGAATTTGAACTAAAATATTTTATAGCTAAATTGCAAAACAATAAATTATCGTATTGTCTATGCTGCTGAGGAAGATATGGAAAATTTTTCTCAAGCAATGCAATTCCCGATTATTCTTATAAATCAATATATTGATTTATAAGAATAATTTGCTTTTTTGCATGTTGAATGAGAGTCCCGAATATCGTAAGATTCTCTCATTTCAGACCTGTTTACATTGAATCAATCAAAATCATTCGTTTGTACGTTACAAGCGGGATGAATGTGTGGATAAAAATTATTAAAGAAAGAACTAAAAATGGTTTTTATGAATCGTCTTAAGTGCCAAGGGTGTAGTGACCCACGAGCTGGCAAAGTGTGTTGATGATGCTGGCTTACTCCTTAATAAACGTAAAGATGGAGGGCTTTATGGATTTCATGGTATCGCCTTCACAGATGCCATCATGAAGTGGGCTTGGGTGCTCTTTGAGAGATGTCTCTTTAAGGAAGCGTCTTATTAAAATCTTTGAACTTATTTTTAGAGTATCTAATTTTTATTAACACGCTTTAAAGTCAAAGAATTTCTTATCAAGCAAATGACTTGGGCGTACATTTGTTAAAGCGCGAATCATCGTATCTTTACGTCCTGGCATTTGTCTTTCAATGTTTTTCAGCATTTCTTTCATTGCATTACGTTGTAAGCCATCTTGACTACCGCAAAGATTACAAGGAATAATTGGGAATTTCATTGCTTGAGAAAATTTTTCCATATCTTCTTCAGCAGCATAGACAAGAGGACGTAATACAAAAAGATCACCTTCATCATTTTTAAGTTTACCAGGCATAGCGGCTAATCGTCCACCATGAAACAAATTCATGAAAAACGTTTCCAAAACATCATCACGATGATGACCTAAAACTAATGCAGAACATCCCTCTTCACGGGCAATACGATAGAGATTACCACGTCGTAATCGAGAACAAAGTGAACAATATGTCTGCGACTCTGCCAATTTATCTGTAACAATGGAATAAGTATCCTGATATTCAATACGATATGGAACTTTATAAGAACTTAAAAAGTCTGGCAGAATATGCTTAGGAAATCCTGGTTGCCCTTGATCAAGATTACAGGCAAGAATTTCAACGGATAAAAGACCACGCCACTTTAAATCTAAAAGAAGCGCTAATAAACCATAAGAGTCTTTTCCGCCCGATAAAGCGACAAGCCATTTTTTTCCCGTAGAGAGCATAGAAAAATCATCCAAAGCCTGCCGCATATGACGCAAAAGCCGTTTGCGCAATTTATTAAATTCTACGCTTGAAGGAGCAACCCGAAATATTGGATGACAATCATCTGCTTCTCTTTCCAAAAGATCATCTCTCTCTTTGTTTTCCTCTATTGTCTGATATTCAACTGAAACATCATTCATAATACCATATCCTGCACAAGTAATAGCTCGTTTTGCAAAGACAGAAACAAATATAAAGTAAACTTACAGTTATGTTTTTTGAATTTATAAAAATTAGATACATAAAAAAGAAATGGAACTATATAAGTTTATCGCTATAAAACATAGCAATAAACTTAATATAGAACCATTCACAAAAAATACTTGTTAACTCCAAAGATTACAAAAAACACAATATTTTAAGTTATAACCATATGAAGAGAGAAACAATTTTTCTCATAAAAAAATTATCGAGAATAAAATTCAACAACCAAATTAGGTTCCATTTGCACAGCATAAGGAACATCTGCAAAAGCAGGAATACGTGTAAAGGTTGCTTTCATCTGTTTATGATCTGCTTCAATATAATCAGGGACATCACGTTCTGCCAATTGTACAGATTCTAAAACTAAAACAAGTTGTTTTGATTTTTCCCGAACCTCAATAACATCACCGGGCTTACAACGATAAGATTGAATATTTGTGCGCCGCCCATTTACGTTAACATGACCGTGATTGATAAATTGGCGAGAAGCGAAAATCGTAGGTACAAATTTTGCACGATAGACAACAGCATCCAAACGTGACTCTAACAGACCAATAAGATTTTCACCAGTATCACCCCGTCGACGAGCAGCTTCTTCATAAGTTTTATGAAATTGTTTTTCTGAAATATCTCCATAAAACCCTTTCAGCTTTTGTTTAGCGCGCAACTGCACCCCATAGTCAGAAAGTTTTCCTTTACGACGCTGTCCATGTTGACCTGGACCATAATCACGACGATTGACGGGAGATTTTGGACGACCCCAAATATTTTCTCCCATACGACGGTCAATTTTATACTTTGTTGTTTCGCGTTTACTCATCGCATTTCCTTTAAAATAAAACACGAGATCTTAAGACCCCAAGGAAACGCGCCCTCCTCTGCCTTTAAACACTAAAGACTGACAGAATACCTTAACATATCAATATGCGAAGTTATCCACGGGACACGTCAATTAATGCCATTTTCTTGAAAGAAAAAGCTGAAATAGCTTTATTGATCTTGTATCCCAAAGTCAACTCTTTTCATGATTTTTAAGCCAAATCCTTTTAACAAGCGCTCCGTTGAAGAAGTGACATTTTTTGATGTTAGCAACACAAAATCTTGATATTTCTTTACAGATTGCTGATGTATTTTTTCCGACAATGGTAATAATGATCTGGTATGTTTAGCGATAGCTTTTGCTGGATTAATCCATTTAACGGACCATAAAGCTTGTTCACGAAAGAAGTTAATCAAAAAAGGATAATGTGTGCAGGCTAAAACAATAATATCAGTATATTTGCCATTTTTTTCTACAAAACATGGCAAGATTTCTTTCTTTATCTCTTCCGCATCGATAGATTTTCCCCGTAAATAATCTTCAGCAAATCCAGCCAGCTTTTTACTTCCCACAAGCTGAACATGACACTGTCCAGCAAAAGAGTTAATTAATTCATTTGTATAAGCACGTTTAACTGTTCCTGGAGTCGCTAATACGGAAATAAAACCAGATTTTGTTTGTTCTGCAGCTGATTTAATTGCAGGAACCGTTCCTACAAAAGGGACATGAGGAAAATTCTGTCGTAAATCTGCTATCATCAGTGTAGAAACAGTGTTGCAAGCAATCACACATAAAGCAGGATTGTAGCGTGTCAAAAGATTTGTAAAAATCTTCAAAATATGGTCTTTCAAAACATTTTCTTCCCAATTGCCATAAGGGAATCCCGCATCATCAGCCACGTAAATAAATTGCTTTTCAGGGATAAGGACACGCACTTCCCTTAAAACAGTTAAACCACCAATACCACTATCAAAAAAAAGAACAGGCCGTTCATCCATTAGTTTTCACACTTGTTTTTAATTTTTTTACGATCACGTTCTTCAGGTGCTCTACTCCCCCGTGGATATTGTGGCGAAAAATGATCTAAAGAAGATATAATGCCTCGCAATAAACGAACCTCAGGTTCACTAAAGTTAGCGCGCGTAAAAACAGAGCGCAAATTTGCAAGCATTACTTCTTTGCGTTCTGGGGGTCTAAAATACCCACGGATATTCAAAGCCTCTTCTAACTGAGATAAAAAACCATGAAATATTGTTTTATTTGCAGGTTCCATCTCTGCGGCACGAAATGCCGTATCGCTGACATTTTCTAGACCTGTTTTCATCCATTCGTAAGACATTAAAAGAACCGCTTGCGCAATATTAAGTGACGCAAAAGCAGGATTAACTGGAAAAGTAATAATTTCATCAACAAGGCTGATTTCATCATTTTCTAGTCCCCATCTCTCTCTTCCAAAGACAATACCTGTTTTATGTCCGATACTTTCACGCTGACGTAATACGCTTGCTGCTTCGACAGCACTTTTTACAGTTTTGAAACCACATCTTTCACGTGCTGTTGTGGCAAAAACATAGTGTAAATCTGCAATTGAATCACGCAATGTGTTAAAAATCACAGCGTTGTTAATGACATGATCAGCTTTACTTGCAGCAGCTCTAGCTTTTTCATTTGGAAACATTTCTCGAGGATTAACTAATCGAAGCTTAGAAAGCCCAAAATTCGCCATTGCCCTTGCGACCATACCAATGTTTTCAGGAAGCTGCGGTTCAACTAAAATAATAATGGGACCATTTGTTAAATTTTCACGATTCCTATTCGTTCCAGCCATCAATTTTACCTAGTTTCACTTAAACTATCTCCCTCTCCACTATTTTTACGAAACCTTTTTCACAATACCCTAATGCTTGTTTAATAATAAATTATAGACAATGTTATCTTTTTATTCAAAAATAATCGCTTCTAAACCTAATAATAAATTTTAAAAGCCATTAAAGTGAACGATGGAATTTATAACAATTTATATAAGATATCGTAGTGTTTTTTACATCAATTTTATCTTTTTTAATAGGAACAGCCACTATAAATCATAATCTCAGTTGAATTATGAAATCATAAATCCTAAAAAAGGGATATGCACTTTATTCCCAAACTTTTTCCTGCAAAGCTTATCCGTCGTTATAAACGTTTCCTTGCGGATGTTCAACAAGATGATCAGCATGTCCTCACCGTGTCTGTACCTAATACAGGATCAATGCTTGGATTAACAGCTTCCAACTCTAATATTTGGCTTTCTTATCATAACAACATCAAACGAAAATATGCCTATCAATTAGAAATTGTTGAAGCCGATAATACTTTGGTTGGCATTAATACCGCTGTACCCAATAAACTTGCACTAGAAGCAATTCAAAATGGATTACTACCAGAATTAAGTGGGTATAAAACAATCTTAAAAGAACAACGCTATGGGATACAATCACGAATTGACTTTCTTTTACGTGATAACATTCTTCCTGATTGTTACCTAGAAGTTAAAAATGTTCATTTTATTCGTCAAAAAGGATTAGCAGAATTTCCTGATACCGTGACAAAACGTGGTGCACGTCATCTTGAAGAACTCATAGGAGTCGTACAACAAGGAAAACGAGCTGCGATGCTTTATATTATTCAAAGAGAAGATTGCGCCGCTTTTACAATCTGTCATGATCTTGATCCACTCTATGGACGTAAGTTTGATTTAGCATTAAAATCAGGGGTAGAATGTTATGCTGTAAAGTGTCATGTAAGTGTAGAAGGCATTTTTCCGATTCAGAGAGTACAAATAGAAAATAGAAGAAACAATGACTGAGTATATCGAATATAATAAAATCCCTTTAAAATTTAATGGAAAAATCCGCATTTTCGATGATTATGCTTTTGCTAAAATGCGTGAAGTTGGTCGTATTGCTGCAGAATGCCTTGATGCGCTTACAGATATTATTAAGCCGGGCGTTACTACGCAAGAAATAGATGATTTTGTATTTATTTTTGGTGCTAAGCGAGGAGCACTTCCTGCTGATCTCAATTATCATGGATACAGCCATTCATGCTGTACATCTATCAATCACGTTGTCTGCCATGGCATTCCCAATAAAAGACCTTTGCAAGAAGGTGATATTGTAAATGTTGATGTAACCTTTATCCTTGATGGTTGGCATGGAGATTCAAGTCGAATGTATCCTGTTGGAAAAATTAGACGTGCCGCAGAACGCTTACTAAAAATAACCTATGAAAGTCTTATGAAAGGTATCGCTGTCGTTAAGCCTGGAGCAACGACGGGCGATATTGGTGCAGCCATTCAACAGTATGCAGAATCTGAACGCTGTTCAATTGTGAGAGACTTTTGCGGACATGGTATCGGCCAGCTTTTTCATGATGCTCCCAATATCCTCCATTATGGAAACCCTGGAGAAGGAGTCGAATTAAAACAAGGTATGATGTTTACAATTGAGCCTATGATTAACCTTGGTAAACCACAAGTTAAGATTTTATCTGATGGTTGGACTGCCGTTACCCGTGATCGCTCTCTGACCGCACAATATGAACATACGATCGGTGTTACAAATGAAGGGTATGAAATATTTACACAATCTCCTAAAAATATTTTTTATATTCCAAATTCGCATACCTAACGCACTGTAGAGACTTTATGACTAAAAAATTAAATCAAAAGGAAGATACTCAAAGTAATCACTTTGCATTAACATCGAGTTCTCCACTCACCCCAATATCAGAAAGAAAAAATGAAGAGCCTAAGAAAAATGCACAGCTCCATAAACATTATCAAGGACATCGTGAGCGTCTTCGGAAACGTTATTTAAAGTCAAAAGGAAATGCAATTGAAGATTATGAATATCTTGAATTATTACTTTTTCGCACAATCCCCCGCGCAAACACAAAACCCATAGCTAAAAATTTGATAGCGCGTTTTGGTTCATTAGCTGATGTGTTAGGAGCTGATATTCACCGACTTCAAGAAGTTCAAGGATGTGGTCCCGCAACTGCAATCGATTTAAAAATTATTTCAGATGTTGCTGGGCGTCTTGCTCGTGCGCAATTGTTTAAACGCGATATTTTTTCATCATGGGATAAAGTGTTAGCTTATTGTAAAGCCGTTATGGCTCACGAAACCCGTGAACAATTTCGTATTTTATTTCTTGATAAGAAAAACGGCTTGCTTGCTGATGAGGTGCAACAAACTGGAACCATTGATCATACCCCTGTTTATCCTCGTGAAGTTATTTCTCGAGCTTTAGAGTTATCCGCATCAGGACTTATCTTAGTCCACAATCACCCTTCTGGCGATTCCACCCCCTCTGATGCAGATATAACAATGACATATAGATTAAAAGACGCAGCAAATGCATTAGGCATTATTATCCATGACCATCTTATTATTGCACGAAATAACCATACAAGCTTTAAAGCGTTAAAACTTATATAAATCTTATGGGATAAAAAAGACTTTATTCAATGATAAATAACGAATCAATTTTCTAAATCAATATCTAATATAGCCATTGAGAAATTATAGGATAGCTCATTTTCATCTTCATCTCGATAGATAATGCCTAAAAACTCATCTCCCATATAAACCTCACAAGAATCACTCTTTTTAGGCCGTGCTCTGACTTGCAATGCTGAGTTTTGGAATATATTTTTAAAATAATTATCAAGTTTTTTTATTTCATCAGCATTCACTATGCTCTCCTGTTTTTTGAAACGATTAAAATAATTGCGTGTCGCGCAAATAAGACACTCTTATGATTCTGTAAAGTCAGTAAAAAAGCATAATCTGAATATTTACTTAATGTTACATATATTTACAACGTTCTTTATACATTCATAAAGAACGTTTACAAAAAGAGTCTATCATTATTAAATATACCCGTATAGATTAAAAAATGGCAAAAAAACTGTATATTTTTAATAATTTTACTTTATCTCCAATTTTAGAATCTGTATTTAGAATGCATATTCGTAAGAATAAATTGATCAATAATTTATAATTTTGTTCCTTTTATAAAAAATACAAATAAGAATATTTTTTTATTTAAAACTACATTTTTTAGCAAAAAATATTTATTACATCATTCAAAAATAATTCTTTTTAATAAACTTTAAAGTATAATTATCTAATCTTAGAATAATTACATCTCTGAAAAATATACAAAATAAGCTAATAAGAGTTTATTTTTCTTTTCATTCTTTATAAAAACTTATGTCATAAAAGAAATATTTTTAAATAAGTTTTTTTAATTTATACGAGATAAAAATATTGGGTATTTCTGTAAATTCTAAAAGCTATGAAGAATTCTTATTTTATAGGATAACGAGAAAGAAAATCGATAACACCTTTTTTATAAACTTTATCGCCTACCGCAAGCATATGATCTCGACCAGGAATTGATAAAGCTTCACCACAAGGCAGCAAGGCTGCCAATGGCTCTGCAGCGCCGCCAATTTCATCTAATGAACCAACGGCAACAAGTGCTGGTTGTTTGATTTTGTAAACTTCAGATGCCGTTAGCTCCTGTTTTGATGTGATAATACACGCAGCCAAAGCACGTCTATCGCTTTTCGTTTGATCTGCAAATTTACGGAACATTAAACCACGCGTATTGGTAATGGTAGAAATATCTTCTGCTAAAAGAGCCTCAGCAACAGGCTCCCAATTTCCCGCTCCTGTTACCATGCCAATACCTAAACCACCAAAAATAACGCTGTTCACATACGTTGGATGCAAAAGAGCCATAAAAGCACTAATACGAGCCCCCATAGAATATCCCATAACATGGGCTTTAGATAACTCTAAATGCTGTAGTAACTTTACTGCATCTCCAGCCATAGCTTGAGGTGTATAAAAGACAGGATCATAACTTTTAACTGAATCTCCGTGACCGCGATTATCAAGAGCAATAACACGATATCCTGCTTCAGTGAGAATACGAAACCAACCCGTTGCATACCAATTCACCCGTGCAGAAGATCCAAAACCATGGATCAACAAAATAGGTGCACCTTGCCCTTCTTCTCGATAAGCAAATCGCAAACCATCATATTCAAAAAAATGAATATCTTCAGCTGTCATTTTTTATTGCACTCTCCACAAAGTACAGGATGAATAACACGTTGCCCTTTTTGTATCTGTTTTTCAGAAACTTCACCAGCATTAATCTCAAGTGCAAAAGCTGCAGGAACTTCAGATGAAATGATGTTTGTTGAAAATGGAGAAGTATTTTCAATAATTGATACAATAATTCCCTCAGAGTTTAAGAAAATCATATCTAAAGGTAAAGGCGTATTTGCCATCCACATAAAAATTTTCTGCTCATCTCCCGATTGAGAACTTTTTAGCTGCTTAAAGAGCATTGCACGATCGCGTGGAAAATCAGTTCGATACATTAAACCAGCTTCTGCTTGAGATGGCGTAAAAGCAATCTCTACCTTATAAGAAACTGTACCTTGCTTTGTATGTATTTCTAAAGGAATTGGATGCACAGGAATCTCTATGGGCTCCTTTGCTACAACAACACGCATATTTAACATAAAAAGCATCACCAATAAAACAATATGCCCCTTTTTAAAAGGCTTTAACATTCTTGTCTCCACCACAGAAAAATTTTAAATTTTGTTTCTAAAATAAAAAGTACCAGAGTTTAAAAGTCAAAAAACAAGAGGATTGCTTCCTTGTTATTTTCTAGTTTCTTTCAACGTAATATGCGCCATTTTCTTCATTTGGTTTATGGATTCACGAGAGCCATATTTTCTTTAAAAATCTACTTCTATAGCAATTTATGAAATAATAACCTTTAAAAATATAGAAAACATACTGATTTCACTCGCGAAATTTAATGCGTAGCTAAAGGAATACCTATATCCGGATAAATCTCTGCTGTCATTAAACCTTTTTCTCCTTTACCAAAACGTACAAGAACAACTTGACCCGAACGAAGCTCTGCTAGACCAAAACGGCGCAATGTTTCCATATGAATGAAAATATCTTCTGTCCCTTGCCCACGGCTAAGAAAACCGTATCCTTTGTCACGATTAAACCATTTAACAATTGCTCGTTCTAGTCCACTTTCTGGAGTAACAACAACATGGGTACGGGCTGGAATTTCTGATGGATGAATTGCTGAAGAACAATCTATAGATTTCACCTGAACGCACTTTAACCCTCGTTCAGTTTTTTCCACAGCACAAATGACTTTAGCTCCCTCCAAAGCTGTTTGAAAACCATCCCTTCGCATTACTGTAACATGCAATAATATATCAGGGAAATGAGGTAAATCAGGTACAATAAATCCATACCCCTTACTACCATCAAACCACTTAATGACACCACTGATTTCGATAATCTCCCCACAAGCACCTATACTCTCCTCAGATGGGGAACAATCCTTTAATGCATCCTTACTCGTCATAATAACGTGATCCTGTAGCTTATAAATTGTACGATATTGATTCTCTAGGTTTAAGTAAACATTGCTCTTGTATCAACACGCAAGCCCCAAGATAAGATTTCCCCATATTGTCGTATCTTCTATGTTAATGTCAGAGAATATTAACATGAATATTTATAAAACTATTTGATTGTACACTTTACATACCTTACAAGGTGTGCCCTACAAAAGAGGTCATATAAAAGTTTTTTTACATAATGATATTTTCATTAATGTGTAACTTGCATGATGAAGAAGTTCAATATAAGGTGAAAAAACGACAATTCAATTAAGGAAAATGCGCAATGCAATTGAAAAAAGTCCTTACGATAATCGCAGCATTTATGGCATTTACAGCAAATGTTTATGCGAGTGAACCTATTAAGATTGGTGTTTATCTTCCATTAAGTGGTCAAAATGCATTTGGAGGTCAGCTTGAAATTAGAGGTATAGAATTAGCCCATAAAAAAGTTCCAGAAATTTTAGGCCGTAAAGTGGAACTTGTTATTATTGATAATAAGTCTGATAAAGTAGAAGCGGCTAATGCTGTTATGCGTTTAACAGCAAGTGAAAAAGTGAGTGGAATCATTGGTAGCTATGGTTCTTCGCTCTCGTTAGCAGGTGGTGAAATATCTGAAAAAGCAAAGACTCCAACTATTGCAACGTCCTCAACAAGTCCTCTTGTTACACAGGGTAAAAAATATTACTTTCGCGCTTGCTTTATTGATTCCTATCAAGGAGTCGGAATCGCAACTTATGTAAGCCAAACTTTACACGCAAAAAAAGCCGCTATCCTTAAAGATATTTCAAGCGATTATGCCATTGGTCTTGCAAGTTATTTTACGCGTGCTTTCAAAAAATTAGGTGGTGAAGTTATCTCAAATCTAAATTATAATTCCGGAGATCAAGACTTTTCAGCTGTTCTTACGCAAATTATTGCACAAAAACCTGATATTTTATTCATTCCATCTTACTTTTCTGAAGGTGCTATCATCATGAAACAAGCACGAGAATTAGGAGCGAAGTTTCAAATTATGGGTGGAGATGCTATGGATAATCCAGAAACCATTACGATTGCAGGAAAAGCAGCAGAAGGTTTCTTACATACAACACTTCCCTATAGTGAGGATATGCCAAATATGTCAGTAGCTGCGCAAGAATTCACAAAAGAATGGAAAAAAGCATACCCTGACAAAGAGCCAAATATCAATTCTGTTTTGGGATACACGAGTTATATGATGTTCATGAAGGCTATTGAAAATGCAGGTAGCGCTGATCGTGAAAAAATTACTATCGCACTTAGCCAATTAAAAGATTTTCCTACCCCCTTTGGGGATATGTCAATGGATGAAAATCATAATCCTAAAATTCCTATTGGTATCATTAAAATACAGGATGGAAAACGTGTTTATTTAGAAGAAGTTAAACCTGCTTTTTAATTAAAAAGTTGTACTTATTAAAATGCAAGAATTGGTTGAGGATCTTTTTCTCAACCAAAAACTTAGAAATTTCTTATTGTCCTATGTAAATTAACAAATGTGGAAGGATGAGAGATGAGCACTGAAATGTTCATCCAGTACTTTTTTAATGCACTGGCATTGGGATCTCTTTATGGGCTTATCGCTATTGGCTACACCATGGTCTACGGTATACTGAGACTCATTAATTTTGCTCACGGTGATATCTTTATGCTGGGAGCATATTTTGTTTTCTTTTCCACAATTAGCTTTATGCCTGCTTGGGCAGCAATTCTTCTTTTGTTCCTCGCGGCTCTTATTTATTATTCGGTCTTTATAGGGTTTAAAAGGCGTCCTCCAATTTATTGGATTGCTGCTTTTTTAATTCTTACGTTAGGATTTATTTATTATTTTAAAATTTCCCCACAAGATTTTACCCCAATTTGGCTTTTAGCTCTTTGTTTTTCCATTTTTATTACAAGTGCTGTGGGTGTGGCAGTTGATCAATTTGCCTATAAACCTCTACGCCATGCTCCGCGTATTTCGGCACTTATCGGTGCAATCGGTGTTTCTTTTTTTATTGAAAATCTTGCTACTGTACTCTTTAGTGGTGTTCCGAAAGGTGTACAACAGCCAGATTTTCTTGTAACACCATTTTTATGGCATCTAGGATCAGGAGCAGATGCTATCATCAGAATTGCTCCCATGTCTCTGATCGTTCCTTTTGTGTCATTAATTCTTATTTTATTACTATTATGGATTATCCATAAAACAAAACCGGGTCTTGCTATGCGCGCAATCTCCCATGATATTGAAACAACACGTTTGATGGGTGTGTCTGTCAATAAAGTTATTGCGTTTACATTTGGAATAGGCTCAGCTCTTGCCGCCATAGCGGGCATTATGTGGTCTTTACGTTATCCTCAAATTCAGCCTTATATGGGTGTTCTTCCTGGTCTCAAAGCATTTATCGCTGCTGTTATCGGAGGTATTGGTTCGATACCAGGTGCAATGTTGGGAGGATTATTATTAGGGTTTATTGAAATTATGATTATCGCATTTTTCCCCGCGCTATCTGGATATCGAGATGCCTTCGCTTTCATTTTATTAATTCTGATTCTATTAATATTGCCCACAGGATTAATGGGTAAAAGAAATCAGGAGAAAATCTAATGGCAAAGTCAGCGACAACTGTTTTATCGTGTATAAGTGTTTTAGTTCTCATAGGTTTTTTATTTTATGCTGATAGCCATTTTAATGACTATACGCTTCGTATCATCAATCTGATTGCTATTAATGCGATATTGGCAATTTCGCTTAATTTGATTTACGGTTTCACAGGTATGTTTTCTCTTGGACATGCTGGATTTATGGCTATTGGTGCTTATGTTTGCGCAATTTTACTTCTTTCCCCTGAACAAAAAGAAATGATGTGGATTCTTGAGCCTATTGCTGAACCATTATATCATTTACAGTTACCTTTTTTTATCGCTGTTGTTGTAAGTGGTTTGTGTGCTGCTGTTGTAGGTTTATTGATTGCCTTACCAATATTGCGTCTTGGTGGCGATTATCTTGGAATTGCAACATTAGGTTTTGCGGAAATTATTCGCATTGTCATTACGAACGCCACATCGCTCACAAATGGCTCTTTGGGAATCAAAGGAATACCTCAAAATGCAACATTATGGTGGAACTATGGTTGGCTAGCATTTACAGTTCTCTTTATTGTTCTCTTACTGCAAAGCAATACTGGTAACGTATTACGGGCTATTCGTGATGATGAAATAGCTGCGAAAACTATGGGAATTAACGCTTTTTTCTACCGTAGTTTTTCTTTTACTGTTGGAGCGTTTTTTGCAGGTATAGGTGGCGCATTAATGGCGGCTCTTATTTCAACCATTGATCCAAAAATGTTTAATTTTCTTTTGACTTTTAATATTTTGATGATTGTTGTTGCTGGTGGTCTGGGTTCAATTACAGGGAGCATTATTGGCAGTATTATTATTACAGTCATGCTTGAATGGCTTCGTATTATTGAAAGTCCATTTGACTTAGGTTTTATACATATTCCAGAAACCCCAGGACTTCGTATGGTTGTTTTTTCTCTTTTATTGCTGGTAATTATCTTGTTTTGGAGAAAAGGATTGATGGGACAACGAGAATTCTCATGGAATGGAATTTATAGCTTTTTGACACGCAAAAAGCTTTCTAATACTGAGGGAAAGCTATGAACGACACCATCCTTTCACTCAATAATGTTGTAATGCGTTTTGGCGGATTAGTTGCTGTAAATAATGTTAATATGGCAATTAAACGAGGGAGTATTACTGGATTAATTGGTCCTAATGGTGCTGGAAAAACAACAGTTTTCAATATGATTTCTGGTTTTTATGCTCCTACAAGCGGCAGCATTCTTTTTGATGAGCAAAAAATCTCTGGAGCGTCTCCTTATATCATCTGTAGACGCCATATTGCCAGAACATTTCAAAATATTCGTCTTTTCTCAGGGTTAACGGTTTTGCAGAATGTTATGGTAGGAGCGCATGTTCGACAAAAATATCCTTGGTTTTCTTCAGCTCTATTTTTTTCAAAAGCAATGAAAGAAAAGAAGGAAGTTTATAAAAATTCCTTGGAGCTCCTTGAACAGCTACAACTTGATCACCTTGCCAATCAATCGGCAACAGCATTGCCTTATGGTGTGCAACGGCGTCTAGAAATTGCACGCGCGTTAGCTACAAAGCCCAAATTGCTTCTTCTTGATGAACCTGTTGCTGGCATGAATCCACAAGAAAGTGAAGATCTTAGAAAATTCATAGCAAAAGTGCAAAAAGACTTTGATCTTACAATTCTTCTTATTGAGCACGATATGAAAGTGGTTATGGGGCTTTGCCAACGTATTTTGGTTATGGAATATGGCTGTTGTATTGCCAATGGTACACCAGATGAAATTCGTAATAACCCTAAAGTTATTGAAGCTTATCTTGGCGGAGATGTTTATGGATATTCTTAAAATAAAAAATCTTTACGTTCATTATGGCGCCATTAAAGCTGTCCAAAATCTTTCTATGTCCATAAAGCGGGGCAGTATTGTTACTTTAATTGGAGCCAATGGTGCGGGAAAAAGCAGTATTGTACGTTCTATTACAGGACTTAATCGCTCTGTTTATGGAGAAATTACCTATAATGGAAAATCTATTATTAAAAAATCACCAGAAGAGATTTTGCGATTAGGGATTGCTCTAAGTCCTGAAGGACGACGTATCATGCCCCATCTTACTGTTTTAGAGAATCTTCATCTAGGCGCTTATATTCGTCACGATAAGCAGGGAATTTCCCGCGATATTGAATGGATATTTGATCTTTTTCCACGCCTCCGTGAAAGAGCAAAACAGTTGGGAGGAACAATGTCAGGTGGTGAACAGCAGATGGTTGCTGTGGGCCGTGCACTTATGAGCAATCCTGATATGGTCATATTAGATGAACCCTCGTTGGGGTTAGCACCACTTCTTGTTCGGGAAATTTTTTCGATTATTCGAAAAATTAATGATATGGGAAAAACTGTTCTTCTTATTGAACAAAATGCATTTGCTGCACTTTCCATCGCTGACTATGCTTATATTTTAGAGGTAGGGCATATTTTATTTCACGGTGAAGGCAAAACTATGCTTTCTGATCCGCGTGTTAAAGAAGCCTATCTTGGTGGATAAAGGTTACAAATTCAGAAAATAGAGTTCTCCCATCCTCTTTTTTAAAGCATTTCTCTACTTAATGAGAACTTCTTTTTTGTGAATTTTGACTATTACATCCACCATTTTTCTGCGCTGAATATTCCTGCTTCTTGTTCAATAATGTGCGCTATCTGAAAAATCACTTCTTCAGAAAAAGGTTTACCAATCAATTGCAATCCTAGCGGTAAACCATTTGATGATAGACCAGCAGGAACAGAAATTCCTGGTAACCCAGCCATATTAACTGGTACCGTAAAAATATCATTAAGATACATTGCTACAGCATCATTTTTTATTTTTTCATCACCAATACCAAAAGCAGATGTTGGTGTTGCTGGTGTCAAAATCGCATCAATGCCTGAAGCAAAACATTGATCAAAATCACGTTTTACGAGTGTTCTTACTTTTTGAGCTCTTAAATAACAGGCATCATAATAACCAGATGAAAGGACATAAGTCCCAACCAAAATACGCCGCTTAACTTCATTACCAAAACCAACAGAACGCGTATTTTCATACATCTCAATGATGTCTTTTCCAGGCACGCGTAAACCAAAACGCACACCATCATAACGCGCTAAATTAGAAGAGGCTTCTGCAGGAGCTATAATGTAATAAGAAGGTAGAGCATATTTTGTATGGGGCAAAGAAATATCCTTAATCTCAGCACCTGCTTCTCTTAACCAATTTATTCCTTTTTGCCAAAGCTCAATAATTTCTAGAGACATTCCATCCATATGATATTCTTTTGGAATACCGATTTTCATTCCTTTGATTGATTGACCAAGATAACTTTCATAATCAGGAACTGGTAAATTCACGGAAGTAGAATCTTTTTCATCAAAAGAGGCCATTGATCTCAGTAAGATAGCACAATCACGAACATCTCTGGCAATAGGTCCAGCTTGATCAAGGGATGAAGCAAATGCAACAATGCCCCACCGTGAACAACGTCCATAAGTTGGCTTTATTCCTACAGTGCCAGTAAAAGCTGCTGGTTGACGTATTGAGCCACCTGTATCGGTTGCAGTTGCACCAGCACAAATTTGTGCAGCAACAGCGGCAGCAGATCCTCCCGAAGAACCACCGGGTACGAGTTTTTCCTCCGAGCCTTTTTTTCTCCATGGGCTAATAACAGGGCCATAATATGATGTTTCGTTGGATGAGCCCATAGCAAATTCATCCATATTAAGTTTTCCTAACATCACTGCACCATCTTGCCATAAATTAGCCGTGACAGTTGATTCATAGTGCGGTTTAAAACCATCAAGGATATGTGAACAGGCTTGCGTATGAACACCATAGGTTGCAAAAAGATCTTTAATCCCCAAAGGAATTCCTTCTAAAAGCCTCCCCTGCCCTTTCGTCAAACGTCCATCTGATTCAGCAGCCATTTTTCTTGCCTGTTCTGCTGTTATTGTTACATAAGCATTCAAAGTTGGATTCGCCAACTCTATTGCTTGTAAATAAGCTTCCGTTAATTCTGTTGCTTTGAGATTTTTCTTTGTTAGAGCATCACGAGCTTGCGCAATTGTGAGAGTTGTTAAATCAGTCATATTGGTTCTCAAATTTCAAAAATATAAAAAGTTACTCAACAATTTTTGAGACAAGAAAAAAATTTTCTTCTGTAACAGGGGCATTGGCTACAATATCTGCTGCTTTATCGCCATCTGTCACACTATCTTCACGCATTCGTAGAGTCATCGGCATCACAGATGTTAATGGCTCAACTCCACTGACGTCAACTTCATTCAATTGCTCTACAAAACCTAAAATAGCATTAAATTTTTTTGTCACAGATTCTATCTCATCATCGTGGAGGGCAATCCGCGCTAAATGTGTGATCCGCTTGACGGTCTCTTGATTAACAGACATACTCTTTACGCCTTTCTGCTTCTTTGTTTTTTATTGATCTTTATTCTGGCTATACAAGGCTGATCTTGCAAGTGCAAGAATATTAGATAACATGAATAAAGAATATAACCATTAAATCTGAAACATTAAAAAACGTATTATACCCTTATGACTGTTATTAATATAAACGAAGTTATGACACATCTTTTGCCTGGACAAACAATAGCAGGCTTAGATTTAGGGACAAAAACGATCGGAATTGCAATTTCTGATATGGGATTGACTGTCTCGAATCCGCGTCCTGTACTACAGCGAAAAAAATTTACAGAAGATGCTTACACACTTATTAAAATTTTTGACCGTGAAAATGTAGGCGTTATTATCATTGGCTTACCTCTTAACATGAATGGAAGCAGTGGCTCTCGTGTTCAAGCAACCAGAGCTTTTGTGAGCAATATGAAAGCTTATACAAAAATTCCATTTGTTTTTTGGGACGAACGTTTATCAACAATTGCAGCGGAACGGTCTCTTTTAGAAATGAATGTATCGCGTGCTAAAAGAGCAAGCCGTATTGATTCGGCAGCCGCCGCTTTTATATTGCAAGGTGCTCTCAATAGAATTCAAAATTTTAATCACATGGAAGGATAGAGGACATTGAGCAAATGCCCTGCATTATATCGTGCAATAAGCATCCCGTAGGAAGATCTCCATTGCCCTCCAAGGCGGCTTTCCATATAGGCATTTGCAACATGTTCTATGTCTGTAGAACGTAATGCTGCTGCAGCTGCTGCATAGGCTACCTGTTCAACAAAAAACCTTCCTGCTCCCTCATTTGCTGATGCCATATCACCTGCTGACTTAATAATTTCAATTGCTCGGGGTCCTGCTGGTCCAATATCAAGAGCAATTTTTTCCAACAATTTCTGAAACAATCCCGGAGCTTTTTCAGCAATAAGAATGGCATCCTTTACCAATTGATTAGCAAAACTATTTCTCACAATCCGCGCAGGCCCATTATGCAACATTTGTGATAATGGATTATTCTCTATAAAACTTTCAATACCAAGTTGTGCAATAATTTCACCAATAATAGGCACAACCAATTGACTTACATGATAAGCAATAATAGGTGTCATAATGCGGGCAAAAGCTGCTTCAGAACGGTCATTTGCTGCATTGTCAAATGCTCTTGCTAAACGCAAAACCAATGCTTGTGAGGCAGCTATATCTAATGCAATATCTGCAAAAATACGTTCTGTCAGTGGTGGTAAAGGCTGATTGGGCATTTTTTTCCGGAAAAAATCCATACCAAATTGAAGAGCCGCTCGCAAAACACCTGCCGATATGACAGATTGATCAAAACGCATCATTGTCTCGATATCTTTAATAACTTTAAGCCCTTCTCCAGCATTTCCCAAAAGCCAGCCATAACTGCCTTGAAAATCAACAACCCCTTCTGGCGTTAACAGTTCTCCAGAACGCTGAATTAAATGACGAATCGATATAGATCCATTTAATGCGCCATTTTCTTGTATGCGTGGAATAAAAAAACAACTTAAATGACCATCTAAATCTGCACTAACAAGATATCCGTCAGCGGTAGGATTAATAACGTTGGTTTTTACAACATTTAAACGATATAGATCACGTTCCATACTTTCATCGAAAGAAATTTTCTTAACACTTGGAAAATTGAAAGCGTATTTTTCAATATCGTCAAATGCACAAGTTAGAGAAGCAGCCTTTTTATGATGAATAGGCTTTGATGAAGAATCATATTGGCGTGATAAAAGTACATTTTGCCATTTTTTGAAGAGCTCAATATCACTAATTAAAACAGCAATAGCTGCACTCGTTATGATAACTTCATTCAAATGTCCTGTTTCTAAACCAGCAGATAAAGCTAAACGAATCGCACGCGCTTGATAGCGTACTCCATTTTCTGAGCTTGTATTTTCCCAAAGCGAGGTAACCAAACCTGCTTGTCTAGAATATTGTTGAAGAGCTTGATAGGAAGAATGGATCTCTAATCTTTCTGTTGGTTGCCCCCATTCATCATTATAGCATAGTAAAGGCTTATAATGATTCGCTAAGCAAGAAAGTTTCCATGCTTCTCGACTCGCGGCAAAATCCCCTATTTCTTCAAAACTTGCTAACAAAAACTTAGGCAAAGTAGAAGCAATACGAAACATAAGCGTATCGCTAAGAAATGTATTTTTTCGACGAGTATTTTGCACAGATACAGCACTCATAGGTATATTCCTACATTCAAATCATTCATATCATAGACTATTTGTCTTTTTAGAGTTAAGAAACATTTATCATATTCAAACAAATGCTTGTTTAACTTGTTTAGAGAGAGATAAAGAAGAATGCTATGATGCAAGATAATTTTTTCCCACTTTTCCCTCATCAACATCTTTTAGCTATTAAAGATCTAAGTGTACAAGACCTTAATACATTGCTTGATCGTGCAGAAGCAAATGTTATCCTTTCTAACAAAATTGATAAAATAAAATCTACTTTGCATGGACGGACTCAAATTAATCTCTTTTTTGAAGCCTCTACGCGAACACAATCTTCTTTTGAATTAGCGGGTAAAAGGCTAGGTGCACACGTGATGAGTCTTGCGATTGGCAACTCATCTGTAAAAAAAGGAGAAACATTACTTGATACAGCTATAACTCTCAATGCGATGAAGCCAGATATACTGGTTTTTCGCCATAACAGTGCGGGAGCAGCGGCTTTATTAGCACAAAAAGTTGATTGTTGTGTTATTAATGCAGGTGATGGTGCTCATGAACATCCAACCCAAGCTTTATTAGATGCTCTAACCATTAAAAGGGCAAAAGGTCGTATTGAAGGATTAACTGTTGCGATTTGCGGAGATATCTTACACTCACGTGTTGCCCGTTCCAATATCCTGTGTCTCAATGCTTTGGGTGCTCGTGTTCGTGCTGTTGCTCCCTCAACACTCTTACCCGCAGAAATCGCTCATATGAGTGTTGAGGTTTTTAACACGATGAAAGAGGGTCTTAAAAATGCTGACGTTATCATGATGTTGCGCTTACAGCATGAACGGATGACAGGCTCTTTTATTCCTTCTACGCGTGAATATTTCCATTATTTTGGCTTACATAAAGAAAATTTAGCCTATGCCAAAAATGATTCTATTATTCTGCACCCTGGACCAATAAACCGTGGTGTAGAGATTGCATCCGATATAGCAGATGGACCACAAAGTATGATTCAGACACAAGTAGAAATGGGAATTGCAGTGCGTATGGCGGTCATGGAGGCTTTATTAGATTCACGCGCAAAGATCAGTGGAGAAAAAAAATGATAAAACCAATTGTTTTTCAGAATGCTCGTATTATTGATCCTTCGCGCGCAATCGATGAAATTGGTACAGTTATTGTTAAAAATGGACGAATTATAGCCGCTGGAAAAGAAGCTCTGAATCAGGGAGCTCCTGAAGAAGCAGAAATTATTAACGCACAAAACAAAGCAATTCTCCCTGGTCTTGTTGATGCACGCGTTTTTGTTGGAGAATTAGGGAATGAACATTGTGAAACAATTGCATCAGAAAGTTACGCGGCCGCAGCTGGTGGTATTACTTCTTTTCTTATGATGCCAAACACGCATCCAGTTATTGATAATGTAGCACTCGTTAAATTTATTAAGCATACAGCACAGGAAATATCATCGGTCAATATTTATCCCGTTGCTTCAATCACACAAGGTTTTAACGGACAAGAAATAACCGAATTTGGTTTGCTCAAAGATGCAGGAGCCGTTGCCTTTAGTGAAGGAAAAAAAACACTTCAAAATTCATCTGTTATGCGGCGTGCAATGACTTATGCACGTGATTTTGATGTTCCATTGATACATGAAACGCAAGATAAAGATCTTACAGGGCAAGGTGTGATGAATGAAGGACTGCTTTCCAGTTGGCTTGGTCTTTCTGGCATCCCTCGCGAAGCAGAAGTTATCCCACTTGAAAGAGATCTGCGATTAGCAGTATTAACGCAAACACGTTATCACGCCGCTCAAATATCAACAGCACTCTCTGTTGATGCACTCCGTTTAGGTAAAAAACGCAGTGAGAAGATTTCAGCGGGTGTATCTATTAATCATTTATCTTTCAATGAAAATGACATTGGACAATATCGCACCTCTTTTCGCTTAATGCCCCCATTGCGTACAGAAGAAGACCGTATAGCAATGATTGAAGCAATAAAGGATGGGACTATAGATGTTATTGTCTCTTCTCATGATCCTCAGAGTATCGACAAAAAACATTTACCATTTAATGACGCGGCAGTTGGCGCTATTGGTATGGAGACCTTATTGAGTGCAGCTTTACGCCTTTATCATGATGAGAGCCTATCTCTTCTACGGATAACGGAACTTTTGTCAACGGCACCTGCAAAGCTCTTTGGACTCAATGCAGGAACACTCAAAAAAGGTGCTCATGCAGACCTTATTGTGGTTGATCTTGAAGAACCATGGGTTGTTTCGAAAGAGAAGCTCTATTCACGTTCAAAAAATACCCCTTTTGAGAATGCACGTTTTCAAGGACGCGTGCTCCAGACTTTTGTGAAAGGGAAAAACGTTTTTAAACTTGATCAACAAACTTAATGAGATTCTTAATGAATAAAGCAGAAATATTTTTTCAGTCCACTCCATGGTTTATTTTCCTCATATCTTATCTCATTGGCTCAATCCCATTTGGTCTTCTTTTTACGAGATTAGCCAAACTCGGAGATGTAAGAACTATCGGTTCCGGCAATATTGGAGCGACAAATGTTTTACGAACAGGAAATAAAAAAGTTGCTGCTCTGACACTTCTTTGTGATATATTGAAAGGGGCTGTTGTTATTTTCGTTATAAAGTTTTTTAGTGATCCGCTAGACAATAGTATCCTTGTTTCTCTAGCAGGTTTTTTTGCTTTCTTAGGACATCTTTTTCCCGTATGGCTTAAATTTAAAGGTGGCAAAGGTGTTGCTACCTATCTAGGTGTTTGCTTAGGGACCTACTGGCCCGCAGCAATTATTTTTATTATTGTATGGAGTGCGATTTTTCTCCTCACACGCTATTCTTCATTATCCGCACTCGTTGCTGTTACGATCACGCCGATATTTGTTTTTTATTTTTCCGATTCTTATTTCTGTTGTATGCTGATTGCGATGAGCATATTTGTATTCATAAAACATTATACAAATATCGGTAGATTATTAATTGGGGAAGAAAGTAAGATTGGTACGCAAAGCGGAGATAAATAAAGGAATCCTACTTACTGATCATCAACGTCTAAGCTGGTTACGGTTATTGCGCAGTGAAAATATTGGAGCTGTTAGTTTTCGCAATCTCATTGATCATTATAAAACAGCAGAAAATGCTCTGGCAGCACTGCCAGAGCTTAGTAGAAAAGGTGGTGGTTCTGCATCTATTAAAATAGCAAGCTTAGAAGATGCAGAAAAAGAAATACAAAAAGCTAAAAAATTAGGTGCTCGATTTATCGGTATGGGAGAACCAGATTATCCAGCTTTTCTTAAGGTTACAGAAGCCCCTCCGCCGCTTATTGCTATCAAAGGTAATGTTTCAATTTTTCAAAAAACTTCTATTGGAATTATAGGTTCTCGAAATGCTTCAGCTGCTGGAAAAAAGCTTACGGCTCAATTTGCACGTTTTCTTGGAGAAGCAGACTTTGTAACAATTTCTGGGCTCGCTCGTGGAATTGATAGCGTTGCGCATCAAGCAAGTTTAAAAACAGGAACTGTTGCAGTCATGGCTGGAGGAATTGATCATATCTACCCTCCTGAAAATAAAAAGTTGCATGAAGATATTATCGCCAACGGTGGAGCCATCATCAGCGAAATGCCCATTTCTTGGAAGCCGCGTGCTATCGATTTTCCAAGAAGAAACCGTATTATTGCAGCTCTATCACTTGGTCTCTTGGTTGTAGAGGCCGCCCTGCGCTCAGGGTCCTTAATTACCGCACGTCAAGCAGCTGAAATGGGACGGTTAATTTTTGCCATTCCCGGTTCTCCACTTGATCCAAGATCTGTTGGTACAAACAATCTTATCAAAGACGGTGCTCTACTCACCACACATCCTTCTGACATTATAGAAACACTTACGCCACTAATTTCACCGATTCCCAATTCCCAACTCAATTTTTTTGAGGAACCATCCTCTTTACAACTTGAAAAGGAAAATTTTAATTTAGCAGATGAAAAAAACAGCAGCCTCTCTTTAGCAGATGATGATGCAGCACGTGCAGCAGTTCTCTCCGCTCTTTCAACAACGCCAATCGACTTAGACACACTCAGTATCCACTCAGGTGTTTCACTCCCAACTCTCTACCTTTTGTTGGTAGAACTCGAGCTTGCTGGAAAGCTTATTCGACACTCTGGTGGTTGTGTGTCATTGTCGAATCTTGATCTTCCCCAAGAGCCTCAGCACTATTAATAATGCTTTGCCCTTCTTTGGCAACCATATCCAAAAGCAATGCTAAAAGCGGACTATGCGCCTGACGCGCCATCTGATTCATTTGCTTTGACATGTCTGTAATATATTGGATAACTTTTAAATGATTTATAAACATAATCCTCTATCCTTGAGCATTTCCCCTCCTACCTCTCAATAGACGTTATCTTAGTATTTCGCCGTATGTTTTTGTAATAACAGTGGAAAATAAATCGTGTAATTCTATATAGGGTGTACTCTAATAATGACAATCATAAGTTGTACAATATTCATGTTTTTTATATGGCTAATATTTTTTTATGTGCTCTTAAGCAATTGGCATTAGCTATTCGCGTAAAAGGCGTTTATAAAAAAATTTTTATTTCAATATTTGGGTAAAATTATGAATATCGTTATCGTTGAATCTCCAGCAAAAGCAAAAACAATTAATAAATATCTTGGATCTCAATACAAAGTTGTCGCATCATTTGGACATGTTCGTGATTTGCCTGCAAAAGATGGTTCTGTTTTACCGGATCAAGATTTTTCTATGAAATGGGATATAGATTCTGCTGCCGCTAAACGTTTAAATGAAATAGCAAAAGCCGTTAAAGAAGCTGATAGCCTTATATTAGCAACAGACCCTGATCGTGAAGGGGAAGCTATTTCATGGCATATTCTGGATGTTCTTCGTCAAAAAAAAGTTTTAAAAGATAAACCTATTAAAAGAGTTGTCTTCAATGCCATCACCAAAAAGTCTGTGCTTGATGCTATGAATAATCCACGTGATATTGATACATCCCTTGTCGATGCTTATCTTGCACGTCGTGCTCTCGATTATCTCGTTGGTTTTACACTTTCACCTGTTTTATGGCGTAAACTCCCTGGTGCACGTTCGGCTGGTCGCGTTCAATCGGTTGCTTTGCGTATTATTTGTGACCGGGAATCAGAAATAGAACATTTTATCAAAGAAGATTATTGGTCTATTACAACACAGTTAAAAACCATCCGAAATGATAGTTTCCAAGCAAGATTGACGATGTTTAATCAAAGGAAGATTGGCAAGCTTGATATTCAATCTCAAGAACAAGCAGATCAAATTCGCTTTATGTTGGAGAAAGCGCAATATCATACACTCAGTGTTGAAGCAAAACCTACAAAAAGAAATCCTTTTCCTCCATTTACAACCTCTACACTACAACAAGCAGCTTCTTCAAAACTAGGTTTTTCAGCTTCTCGCACTATGCAAATTGCCCAAAAGCTTTATGAAGGCATTGAAATTAATGGTGAAACGGCAGGGCTTATTACTTATATGCGTACCGATGGTGTGCAGATAGCACCTGAGGCTATTGATTCAGCAAGAAAAGTTATTCATGAAACTTTCGGAAAAGACTATATTCCTGAAAAGCCACGTTTTTATTCAACAAAGGCAAAAAATGCACAGGAAGCACATGAAGCGATCCGCCCAACAGATTTTCAACGCAATCCTAGTCAAGTCCGTAATTTTCTCGATAGCGATCAAGCAAAGCTCTATGAGCTGATATGGAAGCGTGCCATTGCCAGCCAAATGCGCTCTGCTGAAATTGAACGTACAACTGTTGAAATTGAAGCACAGCAAGGAGAAGAGCGTGCAAATCTACGGGCAACAGGATCTGTTGTTCGTTTTGATGGCTTTATTTCCGTCTACACGGATCAACGAGACGAAGAAAATAATGAAGAAAATGAAACAACACGTTTACCACAAATAAATACTGGTGAAGCACTTACAAAAGAAAAAGTTGAATCTGTACAACATACCACAGAGCCCCCTTCTCGTTATTCTGAAGCTTCATTAATTAAAAAGCTTGAGGAGTTAGGAATTGGTCGTCCTTCAACTTATGCCTCCACATTAGCGACATTATGTGACCGTGGATATATTGTCATTGATAAACGGAAACTTATTCCTGATGCTAAAGGACGTATTGTTACGGCCTTTCTTGAAAATTTCTTTAATCGCTATGTAGAATATGGTTTCACAGCAGATCTTGAAGAAAAGCTGGATCTTATCTCTGACGGCAAACTTTCTTGGAAAGACGTCTTAAGAGATTTTTGGGATGGATTTAATGCATCTATTAGCAATATCCAAGAACTCCGTATAACCAATGTCCTTGATGTTTTAAATGTAACATTAGCACCTCTCGCCTTTCCTGAACGCGAAGATGGAAGTGATGTGCGTTCATGTCCTCTTTGTAAAAATGGTCAATTATCATTAAAACTCAGCCGTTATGGCGCTTTTGTTGGCTGTTCTAATTATCCCGAATGTAAATACACACACCAACTTGGTACAGATACTGGAAAAGAGAATGAATTTGTGCGCAATGATGAACCTGTTATACTTGGTATTGACCCTGTAACAGGAAAAGACATCTCTCTTCGCAATGGCCGGTTTGGTCCCTATATTCAACTTGGTGAAAGCAAAGAAGTTAAGCGTGCAGGACTACCAAAAGAATGGCAGGCAGAAAATGTAACTTTTGATAAAGCCTTGGCTTTACTATCTCTTCCCCGTGAAATTGGCATTCATCCTGAAACTGGAAAAACAATCACGGCTACAATTGGACGATATGGTCCCTATCTTAGTCATAACGGAAAATCTGCGCGCCTTCTTCATGCAGATGAAGTTTTTGATATTGGTATCAATCGCGCTGTTACAGTATTGGCAGAACAACAAGAAAACAAAACCAAGCAAAGCAGAACAACACCTGAAGCATTGGCAACATTAGGAGAGCATCCGGAAGGAGGAACCATTACCGTGCGCAACGGGCGTTATGGTCCCTATGTCAATTGGGGTAAAATTAATGCAACATTGCCAAAAGATAAAGATCCCATTAGTGTAACATTTCCAGAGGCACTAGAACTTATATCGGCTAAAGCATCGAGTAAAAAAACAACTTCAAAAAGAGCTTCTTCTAAAACAAAAGCAAAAATAAAAGAGACATAAATTTTGGCTAAAGGTGAAAAAAACATAAAATCTCTCTCTTCATTCAAGGGAAAAAATTTTCCCAATAAGGAAGAAATCCTTTCCTTTATAAATGAGAATCCTAACCACTCAAGTAAACGAGAAATCGCCAAAGCCTTTAACTTAAAAGGCGATTCTCGGGTTTGGCTGAGAGATATATTACGTGAGTTAAAAGATCAAAATCTTATATCTAAACAGCACAAAAAGAAAATAAACAAAGGAAAATTACCCCCTGTTGCTTTAGTCAAAATTAGCGGACGTGATAAAGATGGAAGTTTTATTGCACAACCTCTTGAATGGGAAGATTCTCCAAAGCCTAATATTGAAATACACTCTTTTCATCACATAAAAGGAAGTAGCATTGGTGTTGGAGATCATATTCTTGTAAAAGTTTTTCGAAATAAAAATTCTGAAAGCTCAAGCCCCCCTTATACGGGACGAATTATTCGTAAAATTGATGTATCTCCCAAAAGCGCATTTGCTGTTGTACAAAAATTTGAAAATAATCAATGGCGCCTTGATCCTATAGACCGCAAAACCAATGAGCTCATTGTTGAAATGTCTCCAGAAATGAAGATTCAAATTGGTGATCTCGTTGAAGTCGAAATTAAAAAAAATACTGGTTACGGATTAAAGAGCGCAAAAATAAAAAATGTTTTAGGGCATATTAAGAGTGAGAAAACACTCTCAATGATAGCGCTTCTTTCGAAAGGAATTCCTTATATTTTTCCTGAAAATGTTCTTGAGCAAGTTAAACATATCAAAGCTGCCAATATGGATAATCGTGAAGATTGGCGACAATTACCATTTATTACAATTGATCCACCAGATGCAAAAGACCATGATGATGCAGTTTATGCAACCAAGGATAAAGACCCAGCAAATAATGATGGTTGGATTATTATTGTGGCCATTGCAGATGTTTCTTACTATATCAAAACAGGAAGCGCTTTAGATAAAGAAGCATTGAAACGTGGAAATTCTGTTTATTTTCCCGATACCGTTGTGCCAATGTTGCCTGAACGCCTTTCTCATGATTTGTGCTCTCTGCGTGAAGGAAAAGAACGACCGGCTTTAGCCGTTCGTATGGTTTTTGATGCAAACGGTAATAAACGAAAACATAGTTTTCATCGTATTATGATGCGGGTGAGAGCCAAACTCTCTTATCAAGAAATGCAATTAGCAAAAAAAGAACATCTCAATGAAAAAAGTGCGCTCCTGCTTGAGAATATCTTACACCCCTTATGGGAAGCCTATGCATGCCTTAAAGCTGCGCGAAATCGTCGCCAACCACTAGAATTAGAAATAACAGAAAAAAAGATTATTCTTGATCAAAATGGATGCATAAAAGATGTTGTGAGTGAAGAACATCTAGAAGCACATCGTTTAATTGAAGAGTTTATGATACAAGCCAATATTGCAGCTTCTGAAACATTAAAAGAACATCATCAACCTTTCATCTATCGTATTCATGATAAACCCTCTCTTGCCAAACAAGAAATATTACGGAATTTTCTTCAAAGTTTAGGGATATCACTCGCCCGAAGTGCAGAACTGACATCAGCACGTCTGAATAGAATTTTAGAAAAGGTTGCTCATACTCAACAACAAGAACTCGTCAATCAAGTTATTTTGCGTTCACAATCACAAGCAGAATACAACCCTAAAAATAGCGGCCATTTTGGTTTAAATCTGCAGAATTATACACATTTTACATCACCAATCCGTCGTTATGCTGATCTTATTATTCATCGAGCACTCATTAAAGCTCTCAAATTAGGAAATGATCAATTAACAGATACACAAGAACAAAATCTTGCAGAAATTGCTACGCAAATTTCTTTATACGAGCGCCGTGCAATGATGGCTGAAAGAGAAACGATTGATCGACTTGTTGCTCACTATTTAACAAATAAAATTGGACGTATTTTTACAGGTCGCATCTCCGGAGTTACAAAAGCAGGCCTTTTTATCTCACTTGATAAACTCAATACAGATGGTTTTGTCCATATTTCTACGCTTAAAAATGATTATTATCATTTTGATGAAGCACAACATGTTCTTGTAGGACAGCGTAGCCATAAAGGCTATCAGCTCAGTGATGTTGTAGAAGTAAAACTTATAACGGTACAACCTTTTGCTGGTGCTTTATGCTTTGAGCTCTTAACAAAACCTCGTCCAATAAAATTTTCACCGACATCCTACCATAAAAACAAATTAAAAAAACAAAAGCATCCTTTTTATGGAAGAAGAAAATATTAATAAAAAATAAAATTCTTGTTTTACTATTAAACAGAATATAAACAATAATATAATAATACCTTTAAGATAATAAAATACCTATTATAGGTAGTGTTTATATTATTTTATGTATATAATTTTCTTTCTTTATTATATAATAATACATATGTTTTATTTTATATCTATAGTAATTGTATAAAAATATTGCAGAGTTTTTATACTCAAGAGGTGAGAAAATCTGCAAAAGGAAGCTTGGGCTTTTTTCATTTCAGGACACCTTTTTATTATTCGAATAAACAAAAGTATCTTAAGTCATTCTCATGAAAAAAAGCTTTTGACTCTCAAAATAATTCTTTGCGTGCCATTATTGCAGCTATTGCAACCATTGGCACTGTTGGAACAGCATTGGGAATGGGAACACAACTTGTCTCTTTTCTTATGGCAGAAAAAGGACTTTCCAACAGTACGATCGGCTATAGTGGAACAGTTGGTGGAATAGCCATAATTATTGCAGCTATTTTTACGTCTCGAATTGCCTTATGCTTAGGCATCGCTCAAACAATATTACTTATGATGGCGATAGGATCTTTAAGTTTTTTAGGATTCTATTTTTTTGATTCCATATGGGTTTGGTTTATTTTAAAGTTTATATTACATTTCAGCATGACAGTTATGTTTATCCTGTCAGAGTTTTGGATCAACAGTTATGCTCCCCCCAAAAAACGCGGTTTGATCCTTTCTATTTATGCTATTGTCTTAGGATTAGGGGTTATAATAGGTCTAACGCTGCTAGCAAAAGTGGGAACACAAGGATTTATTCCTTTTGCTGTTGGATATAGCCTTATTATACTTGCTACTATCCCAATTCTTGCCGCTTGGAAACTAAGTCCAGAATTTCAAAAAAATCAATATATGCCATTTTTTCGTTATCTTTTTCACGTTCCAAGTGCAATGATGGCGGTCCTTGTTTACGGGGCCATTCAAATGGGCGTATTAACTCTTATAATACCCTTTAGTTTATCCATTGGTTATAATGAGAATGAAGCAGCACATTTTATGGCAACCCTTGCACTTGGGAATATTTTCCTCTTAATTCCTATCAGCATTATAAGCGACTACGCCAAAGATCGACGCTACCCACTGATGAGTTGCGCTATTCTAGGTTTATAGGAACTTTTATAGTACCATGGATTCTTCAATATCCATGGGTTTTGATGCTTGATTTGTTTTTTCTAGGTGGTGTATCAGCGAGCCTTTATACAATTGTTCTTGCACATTTAGGAGCCCGTCTCAAGGGGCAAGAACTTGCAGCTGCTAATTCTGCTTTTATTTTTTGTTATGGAATTGGTATGCTCATCGGACCGACCTTTATCGGAAAATCCATGGGTATCTTTAAACCCTTCGGTTTTTCAATAGCCATGGCTGTTTTTTTCGGTTTATATGTCATTTTGGTGTTTGTCCAACTTATGAGAAAATTAATCAGCTCTTGACTTTTTCGAGAACATCCGTACTGTTGCTGGAAAATCTGATGACTTCAGAAATAGGTTTTGATAGCAAGATAATATTTTTTCAGTATAAATAAGGTTCTTACATTATGGCTAAAGCAGCAACCATTAAGATCAAGCTTTTATCAACTGCAGATACTGGTTTTTTCTATGTTACAAAGAAAAACAGCCGTACCATGACAGATAAAATGAGCAAGCGTAAATATGATCCAGTTGTAAAAAAGCACGTTGAATTTAAAGAAACAAAAATTAAATAAATGAATTTATCATTGAATTGATAAGTTTTATAGTCCAAGAGAAATGTGGAAGTATTGCCTTCGGGGTTATTGTCTGAGGGTTGTTTTTCTATTTCTTTAAAAGTTTATTTTGAAATTTATATGACCTTAAATTTGTATGTTTTGTCCCGATTTGGATAAGTTGATTTATTGTTTAAGTTGCTTACATATATCCTGCATGAGTATTTGATTGTCGTGGTATTTAACAAAAATTTTGTCGTTAAAACGAGATGGTGTTTCGTGATATGAATAAAAATTTCTTGAAAAGATTATAAGCAATACTAAATAAAATGCGTTATAATAAAAAATAGCAGTTTTTTATTTCATGAAAAATTTTTTTTCTCATTTTAATCTAAGAGGCTTTAATCTAAAAGTTATCGGTTTCAGTATTTTTGTTTCTGCTAGTATTCTTATGATTATGTCAACTTATTTTAAGCAGACTCAATCGTTATCTCAAAAAGAAAAAATTTCTTCTCAAAGCTCTGTGGAAGGAAATGCATTAATCATTGATGGCGATACCATCATGATTTCTTCAATTAAGATTCGACTGGCTGGAATTGATGCTCCTGAACTTCACCAATTTTGTGGAAAAAAGGAGGCACGCTACCCTTGTGGGATTGAAGCAAAAAAATATTTAGAACAACTACTAAAAAATCAAACAGTTACATGTCTCTGGCATAAAACAGATAAATATCGCCGTATCCTTGCAACATGTAAAACAAAACAAGTTGGCAATATTAACGCAACGCTTGTACATAATGGTTGGGCTGTAAGTTATTATGAATACCCCAAAGAAGAGCAAGAAGCTAGAAGGAAAAAGAAAGGAATATGGGCATCAAGTTTTCAACGACCAAAAGAATGGCGCAAAGCGAATCCGCGCACAGAATAAGAAAAATACTCTTTAATTTTATTTACCAATGAAACAATGTAGCCCAATTATCAAACTTGAACAAAAGATCTATTCCTGTCGTGTTTGTATCCAACAACCCCATTATTTTCCTCCTCTTCCTCATGAACCAAATCCCGTCGTTTATTTATCCAATACGGCTTTGATTGCAATTGCAGGACAAGCACCAGGATTGCGTGTTCATGAAACTTCTATCCCTTTTAATGATCGTTCTGGTGAAAGATTGCGTAATTGGCTGGGTGTTACGGAAGAAGAATTTTATAATAAATCTCTCTTTGCTATTGTTCCTATGGGATTTTGTTTTCCAGGTTATGACAAAAATAAAGCTGATTTACCACCAAGACGTGAATGTCGAGAAATATGGCATGAAAAGATATTTCAAGCTATGCCTCAAATAAAGCTTGTTCTTGCTATTGGCCGTTATGCGCAAAAGTGGCACATTACAGAATTAAAACATAAAACCGTTTCTGCAACTGTTGGTGATTGGAGAAATATCCTTTCCATTCCTCAACCTCGAGGCTATAATGTTATGCCTTTGCCTCATCCATCATGGCGAAATACTTCTTGGTTACAGAAAAATCCATGGTTTAATGATGAGCTTATTGTATATTTGCGTTGTTTAGTGCGTAAATTTTTATAAATTAAAAATATTGAGAATAAATTATGGACCGTCTTGACCGAAAAATTTTACATCTTTTGCAAGAAAACGCAACACTTTCTGTCGCTGATATTGCTAAAAAAGTTGGACTTTCGACCACGCCTTGCTGGCGTAGAATTCAAAAACTTGAAGAAGATGGTGTTATTCAGCGTCGCGTTGCCGTTCTTTCTCCAGAAAAAGTAAATGCGCATGTCACTGTTTTTGTTTCTATTCGCACAAATACCCATAGTCATGAATGGTTTAAGCGTTTTTCAAAAATTGTACAAGAATTCCGTGAAGTCATTGAATTTTACCGAATGAGTGGAGATATTGACTATTTATTGCGTGTTGTTGTTCCCAATATTGAAGCTTATGATCTTTTTTATAAAAAATTAATTTCTAAAATTGATATCCGTGATGTCTCATCTTCTTTCGCAATGGAACAGATTAAGTATACAACGGAACTTCCGTTGAATTATATCAAATTACATGAAAAGGTAAATGAGCAAAACTCTTAAGGCTTTTTTATATCTATCTCATTATCTTTTAGGCGTTCAAACTTTCTTGTTCCAAAACTGCCATTTGTGCATGTGTTAAAACAGCGGCTTTGACGATACCAGCTGCCATAGCTGCTCCTGTCCCTTCACCAAGACGCATTCCAAAATCTAGAAGTGGTTCTTTACCGATTTTTTTTAAGAGTTTACGATGGGCTTTCTCAGAAGAAACATGTCCAACAAGGGTATGATCAAGAGCTTTTGGATGCATTTTATAAAGGATCGCTGCTGCTGCAGTTGCCACAAAACCATCTAAAATGACTGGTATTTTTTCCATTCTTGCTGCTAAAATAGCACCAACCATAGCTGCAATTTCACGTCCTCCTAAGCGACGCATAATTTCAAAAGGATCATTAAAATGCTCCTTATGCAAAGAGACTGCTGTCTTAACCGCTGCTATTTTACGCTGATAAAAATCACCCTCCGATCCCATACCATTTCCTGTCCACTCTTCAACTTCTCCACCAAACAATGCTAAACATAAAGCTGAAGCTATTGTTGTGTTTCCAATCCCCATTTCACCAATACATAAAAGATCTGTTCCGCCAGCAATGGATTCCATTCCAAATGCCATTGTAGCAGCCGCACTTCGCTCATCCATTGCGGCATCTTTCGTAATATTCATTGTTGGATATTCCAATGCTAAATCAAATATCTTTAATCCAAGATCATAAGCTATACAAATTTGGTTGATAGCAGCACCACCAGATGCAAAATTTTGTACCATCCTTTGTGTCATAGATTGTGGAAATGGTGTAACATTCTCTTCTACAATACCATGATTTCCAGAAAAAATAGCGACCAAAGGTCGCGTTACGATAGGTTTTTCTGTACCCTTCCATCCCGCATACCAAACAGCAAGATCTCCCAGTTTCCCTAATGCTCCTTGCGCTTTTGTTAAGTTTTTTTGCCTTTTCTTTGCCAAAATCATAGAAAACTCATCAGCAACAGGTAAATTCGTAAGCAAAGCACGAAAATCATCAAATGGACTAACGGTCATGAGAATACCTTTTAAAATCTACAATGTTTAATGAAAATCACGTCATATATACAGGATATGAATAATTTATTGCTTTTTTAAACAGTGCTTTAAAAACGTTAAATATTATGAAAGCAATAATTTTTATATTCTATTTTCTCATCAAATAACGAACATGCAAAATATTATCAATATCTTATTACTATCTTTACACATCACCCCTAACCTATTCTCCTATTAAATAGGAGAAATAAGCGTGTTGTGTAATATATGAATCCTAATGTTCTTTCTATAACAAAAGTTATAAGTTTTTAAAAACTTATACAATTGAAGTCATCAAAATCATCGTAAAGAAAACAAAGCGCAAAAAATCTTAACTTTAACATAGGTTAATTGTCAGGCTGTTATTAAATGAGAGCATGAAAAGCTTCTTTCAAAATAGATATATCTGCATTTTGTTTTGTTGCATCATTTGATAATATTTGTCGCCATCGACGTGCCCCCTCTCGCCCATGAAATAAACCAATCATGTGACGTGTCACGTGAGAAAGCCGCCCTCCCGATGCAATATGTCGAGCCGCATAATCACACATAACCTCAATAAGATCACTTTCACTCAGATTATTTTGCGCCTCACCATAAAGTTCAAAATCAATATGTTTTAACAAAGTTGGATCATGATAAACTTGGCGACCAACCATAACAGCATCACAGAAAATCAAATGCTCTTTGATCTCATCAATCCATTTAATTCCACCATTTATCCCAATGAATTTATGAGGGTATTTACGTTTCAATTTATAAACCCTTTCATAATTAAGGGGCGGAATATTACGGTTTTCTTTTGGACTCAATCCTTTTAGCCATGCCTTGCGTGCATGTATCCAGAGCGCATCGCATCCAGCATTCCAAACCTGATTAGCCAAAAGATCTAATGCTAATTCTTCATCTTGTTCGTCCACTCCGATCCGACATTTGATAGTTACGGGTATCGTAACCTCTCGTTTCATCGCTTCCACAGCATTTGCCACAATGTCTGGATGTAACATCAAACAAGCTCCAAATACACCTGCTTGAACACGATTTGATGGGCAACCGACATTGAGATTTATTTCATTATAGCCAAAATCTTCAGCAATCCGTGCAGCTTCTGCCAACTTTTTCGGATCTGCTCCCCCTAATTGTAATGCAACTGGACATTCTTTATGGCTAAAAGCCAACAATTGATCTCGAACACCATGAATGACAGCATCTGCGACCATCATTTCCGTATAAAGAAGAGCTTTTTTCGTTAAAAGACGATAAAAAAACCTACAATGTCGGTCTGTCCAGTCCAACATTGGTGCGACTGCAAATTTTACAGGCGATGGAAGATTGTAAAATATCATGAGGCGACTACTCTCATATCCCCATAGCTCTCTCTTTATACATAGAAAAATACTTACTTTTATTTTACAGAAAGTGTTATTCTTTTATACGATCACGCGTATAATAACAGCCTCTTTCTATCAATTGTTTCCTTCAATTGATAGAAAAGTTTATTACAATCAATCATAATAAAATACAATATCGCACTTCTTATAGAATCATGTTCAGATATATGAACATGAAAGAAGAAGATTTTCACTGTAACATAAAAAACTTATTTACAAGTCCTTCTTAAAATCCCCATTACGCCTCTATCCTTACATGATTTAGCACAGCGTTTAAGACAATAAATGATAAATTAAAACATTATACAATTTTTTATGATAGGCTTAATTTTCTTTAGAATATTCCAACTTATTGTGCAAAAAACACGATAGAAAGTATTTTTATCTCCTCCTTAAGATAAAGGACAAAACTTCTTATTCATATGAATCTAATTATAAAACATTTTCTCTCAATGCGTTCTTTATTAGATTTCACTTCATAGGATAGACAAATTTTACCCTAAATATTCAACCTAATTTTGCCATTGTATGGTTGTTGCAAACAAACAACTAAGATGAGGGTATAGACGAGCATTATTTTTTAACATGTGTGAATGTACCTTATATCAATATCTCTTGGAGAAAAATATTCTACAATATTGCAAATAAAATCTGTAAAATTAAATGATTATAAATGTTGTTCAATCTCTTTTTGGCTCTGCATATAGGAAGAAAGAGTATCAACCTCTTGCTCATTAAAGAGAAGTCCAAGTTTTGAACGACGCCATAACACATCTTCACATGCTTTAGCCCATTCTTTTTCCATCAACCATTTTACTTCTATTTCATAAAGCCCATGTCCAAAATCTTTTCCTCTGTCCGCCTTACCATTTGCAAATATCACTAAGGCTTCTGTGCCGTAGGAGCGTGCAAGTCTGCGGTGTGTAAAGGCATCTAAATCTGGCATTAAAAAAGCAATTTTATTTTCAATTACATCTAATTTATTATAGTGAAAATCCCCCCCTGGAAGGGGTGCATTAGCTGTCCATGACGCTCCCTTTTTACCAAGTGCTTTTTCAACAAATTTCATCGCATCTTCAGCCAACTTACGATAAGTTGTAATCTTTCCACCATAAAGATTAAGAATCTTTGGTGCACTTCCTGTTCCCATTTCTCTTAAAACATAATCGCGCGTAATTTCTTGTGCTTTTGAAGCTCCATCATCATAGAGTGGACGAACTCCAGAGTAAGACCAGACAATCGTTTCAGGTAATACTGGTTGTATGAAATATTCACTGGCTGCTGCGCAGATATAGTTTATTTCTGTATCAGTAATATGAGCATCAGCTGGATCTCCCTGATAGTTACAATCTGTTGTTCCAAGCAAGGTAAACTCTTCTTCATACGGAATAGCAAATATAATACGCCCATCACCATTTTGAAAAATATAAGCACGATCATGCGTATAAAGCTTGGGAACCAAAATATGAGAACCTCTAACAAGCCGTATTGGTGTGTGTTCTTTACAATCTAATACGCTTGACAAAACACGATCAATCCAAGGACCTGTCATATTCGCGACATAAGAAGCTGTGACATTATATTTTTTACCGTTTAATTTGTCTTGAAGAAAGACACGCCATTTTTTGTCTTCTCTTTTTAAAGAGAGAACTTTTGTCCGTACTTTTATATCAGCTCCCCACTTTTCTGCATCACGAGCATTGGCAATGACTAAACGCGCATCATCTACTCTTGCATCAGAATATTCAAAACCTCTCTGATATTCTTTTTTCAGTGTAGCGCAAAACTTTTTTGAAAAATTAATCGTTTTACTGCGCCACAATTTCTGATTCCAGCTCCCTAAATAATCATAAATAAAAAGTCCAAAACGCAACATCCAAGCAGGGCGCAATTCTTTATGATAAGGAAGAAGAAAACGCAAAGGGCGTACAATATGTGGCGCTATGCGTAAAATGATCTCGCGTTCTTTGAGTGCCTCACGAACAAGTTTGAACTCATAATGTTCAAGATAACGAAGACCACCATGAATAAGTTTTGTTGATGCACTTGAAGTCCCTGATGCAAGATCTTTCATTTCAGCTAATCCCACTTTAAAACCGCGTCCAGCTGCATCTCTTGCCAATCCACACCCGTTTATCCCTCCCCCAATGATAAACAGCTCATAATGCATTGTGGTTTTCATAATTTCACTTTTCATTATTCAATTTTGTTTCACTGTCCTCAATAAAGCAACAATAAAAAACAATACAAGTGTTCTTCGTTGTATTATCAACGTACTTTTTCCTAAAATAAACACGCACAAAAAGCTTTTGATACCCTTATACATCAAAAAAACATTTGACAAATTAAAGAGATGATTTTTTATCCTCTAGGCAACATAATCTTTGCAAATGTACATCATATGAAAGCTTTTTAGAGAAAAATTAATGTTTTTTCTCATTTGAGAATACACACTATAGCTAAATGCTTTATTGCACATAGAGAACGCTTTTCATATAGTTCACTCAATGACACAATAGAAAATGTAAAGGTATACAGATGACTCATCAACCTCAAAACTCGAAAATAACAGTTATTTCAAAAATTTTAGTCCCAGTTATGTTGAGTATTTTAACCTTTTCACCTTCTTTATCAAACGCAACATCACAGCAAAAAGTAACCAATCATTTAAGCTTAGAAAAACTTAAAGCACAACTTTTAGAAGATTCTAGCTTTTTATCTAAGCTTAAAGAAACAATGGCTCCGCATACTGATTCTCAGCATATTCAACAAATTGTCAGAGAGTATCTTCTTACTCATCCAGAAATTTTGATTGAAATGCAGCTTATCCTTCAAGATAAGCTGGGAAGACAGAATGAAGATGAAAGTCAAAGCTCAATTATTCATTTATTAGAAAAGGAAATTTTTCATTCTCCTCATGACGCTGTTTTGGGGAATCCAAATGGTAAAAAAGCACTTGTTGAGTTTTTTGATTACAATTGTAAGTTTTGTAAAAGTTCCTATTTATATATAGAAGACTTGATAAAAGAATCCCCAGATCTACGGGTTATTATCAAAGATTTACCAATTTTGGGATCTGATTCTATGGCTACCCATATCGTTGCCTACGCATTTCGAAAACAATTCCCAGAAAAATATCCTCAGTTTCACAAAACACTTTTAATGCATCAAGGGCGCGCAAATGAAGCTAAAGCTATAAAAATAGCTGTTTCATTAGGAGCTGATGAAAAAAAACTCCGTAATGCAATAAAAGATCCTAATCTGCAAAACGCTTTTAAAGAAAATATTCAAATTGCCTCTACACTTCATATTACGGGAACGCCTTCTTACATCATTGGTAATAAAATATTCATCGGCGCAGTCAGACAAGATATTTTAAAACAAGCGATAGATAATACACAGTAAATACCTGATCAGTTTTAGGCAGAATACTGTAAATGAGGTAATTTTATGCTTTCTCTTTTTTGACAACAGGCTTATAAGTGCAATTTTGCGTAAAGCGGATACGAGTTCAAAATTGCAAAATATAATGACTTAAAGGAAATAAATATCTTTAAAGCCTCAAAAGATATGATCCCTAATCTAGAAATATTCGATCATAAAATGAGATAATGACGATCTTCATTGATCAAGGAGTTAGAAATAAAATGGCAATAAAAAAAGTGGATTCGGCAAAAACCGCAATTGATACGAAAATTATTCGTGATCTTGCTGAAATTTTGAATGATACAAATTTAACGAACATTGAAGTTGAACAAGGGGAGATTCGTATTTGTATTTCCCGCCAAAATACCTTAACTTCTTCTGAGCAAGCAATCTATGCTCCTGTTTCTACTCCCACTTTTTCTGTAACATCCTCCCCAGTTCCAACAACTGAATCTCCTCTACAACCTATTCAAGAAGATAAATCAAAAAACACTATAACCTCTCCAATGGTTGGAACAGCTTATCTTGCACCTTCACCAGGCGCGCAACCTTTTGTAGAAGTAGGACAAAATGTTTCTGAAGGGGAGACATTACTTATTATTGAAGCCATGAAAACAATGAATCAAATTTCATCACCACGCTCAGGCACGGTAACCACTGTTCTTGTCAAAGATGGCCAACCTGTTGAATTTGGTGAACCACTTATTATTGTTGAATAAAGCGAGGGGCAACCATGATTCGAAAAATCCTCATTGCTAATCGGGGAGAAATTGCTCTTCGCGTTTTACGTGCATGTAAAGAACTTGGCATAAAAACCGTTGCTGTTCACTCTACCGCTGATGCAGATGCAATGCATGTTCGTCTTGCTGACGAAAGTGTTTGTATTGGCCCTCCTCCCGCTCGCGATTCTTATTTGAGTATTCAGCAAATTATTGCTGCTTGTGAAATTACAGGAGCTGATGCTGTTCATCCAGGTTATGGCTTTCTTTCTGAAAATGCAAAATTTACAGATGTTCTAGAAGCCCATGATATTACATTCATCGGTCCAACAGCTACTCATATCCGAATCATGGGCGATAAAATCGAAGCCAAGAAAACCGCCCAAAAACTTGGTATTCCTGTCGTTCCAGGTTCAGATGGAGCAATCACAGAAGAATCAGATGCTTTACGCACTGCTCGAGAAATTGGTTATCCAGTTATTATAAAAGCTTCTGCCGGTGGTGGTGGACGTGGTATGAAAGTCGTTCATTCTGAACAAGAATTTTCTATAGCTCTCAAAACAACGCGTTCAGAAGCGAAAGCTGCTTTTGGTGATGACGCTGTTTACATAGAAAAATATTTAGAAAAACCCCGTCATATTGAAATTCAAGTCATAGGTGATGGTGCGGGCAATGCTATTCATTTAGGAGAACGCGATTGTTCACTTCAACGACGGCATCAAAAAATATGGGAAGAAGCTACGTCACCTGCACTTAATGAAACTGAACGGCAAAAAATTGGAAGTATTGTTGCAAACGCCTGTGCCCAACTTGGATATCGTGGAGCTGGTACTGTTGAATTTCTCTATGAAAATGGCGAATTTTATTTTATTGAAATGAATACGCGTTTACAAGTCGAGCATCCTGTAACTGAAGCAATTACAGGTATAGATTTAGTCCATGAACAAATCCATATTGCATCAGGCTGCAAGCTTTCATTGACACAAGATGATGTCTGTTTTTCTGGTCATGCCATTGAATGCCGTATTAATGCAGAAGATCCTATTAATTTTACGCCATCACCTGGAACCATTACACATTTTCATACCCCTGGAGGTTTAGGAATTCGTGTTGATTCAGGCGCTTATTCAGGTTACCGTATTCCTCCTTACTATGATAGCATGATTGGAAAGCTGATTGTTCATGGACGTACCCGTTTAGAATGTATGATGCGTTTACGGCGTGCTTTAGATGAATTTGTCGTTGATGGAATAAAAACTACACTACCTCTTTTTCGCGATCTTATTAATAATCAAGATGTTGCTGATGGTAATTATAATATTCACTGGTTAGAAAAATACCTTTCTCATCAATCAAAGTCTTCAGATTCGTAATTCGAGAGCAAAATGGTGCTTCTTTTATAAAAGATTCTATAAGATATCAACATAAGGATAGTTCTAATCTTGCTGTAAAAAGTGGTAAAAGAGGAAATAAGTTGGTTATTTTTTATTTGTTATATAGTTTTCACTTAATATGCACAAAATTTTATAATTTTCTGTTTTCCTTTTTGTTAGTTTGTGCTAACTCCTACATGGTTACGCCCTTATAGCTCAGTTGGTAGAGCACCTGATTTGTAATCAGGGGGTCGGGAGTTCGAGTCTCTCTGGGGGCACCATTTTATTTCTTAAACATATTGAAATATATAGATTTTTTCTTTAAATAGCCATTTTCAGACCACCTTTTAGACCACCTTCTACAGTTTATATAATTTTACCTAATTTGTTCTTATTTGCTCCTTATTTTTCTTTGGAGTGAAGTCTAAGGTCTCTTTTTTTCTCCATCTCACTGCTCTCCCTAGCTTATATGGCTCCAGAAACAATCCCTGAAGCACCCAATTGCGAATCGTTGTTGTGGATACACTAAAAAGCTGTGCACACTCACGTGTCGTTACATATCTATCTCCATCATCAAATATCATCTCATTACCTTTCTCTTTTTTATGTTACTTAATCCCCTCCTCGTCCTATAGGACGAGGAGATAAAATCAATTGTTTAAAACTAAGCCGCTTTCGTGACAGGCTTCTGCAAACTCGGATCATAAGCTCGCAACAAAGAATCCATTCTATGGGGCAGCTCTGAATCTCCAAAATCCGTTAAAACTGCTAGAATCTTTGTAATATTTGGAATTTCATCTTGAAGTTTTAAAATCAAAGCTTTTTCTACTACGCTCATGATGTCAACCAAGTCACTACAGTCTTTGTCATCTACGTATTCACAATTGACAAACTGAGACAACGCTATCCACAAATCACATAAAAAGTCGATACTGGTATTCATTGCACACCCCCAAAGATTTGTTCTCTCAAACAAGCCAATCCTCTGGATGTGATTTTCGTTGAAGGCAGCACCTTTTCTGTACCATCCGGTCTTTGAATGGTAATAGCAGGACAGTCCATAAATCCTTTCTTTATCTTATCCTGATAAGGTAACAGAGGTGCCCCTGGAGCCCGTCGATATACCCAGTCATGTTTACGCAAATAATCGGTTAAGTCCTTTGGTCGTACCTCTAACATCTTTGCTGCTTCTATCAAACCGAACAGCCCATCAGAACGCTTTAAACCATCAAGTGCTTTTGCCTTTGGTTCTAATTTAGCAATGATATTGTCTTTCCGCTCGTTTTCATCTTTTAAATGCGTTAAGACACCAAGCATTAC